>NZ_JBYSXE010000011.1:0-89600 GCF_058781925.1 Sphingobium sp. FW306-1B-F04DB
GACCCGCCATCATGAATGCCCCTGCCTATCCAACAACGGCATATACAATGATACTTACTTCAGTTCCAGATGACTAGGCATATCGCAATTATCCGCTAGTTTCTCGCCAAATTTAGCGGGTTGGGGAGGATGCATGGCGGACGCTACGGAAAGCTTGGGGTGGCGTGGTCATCTTCCGGAAGGTCTGCGCGCCTATACCGAGGCGGCACCGATCGCGGCCTTCTTCCTGGGTGTTTCTTCCGGCTTTCCCTTCGCGATGATCGGCGCGACGCTGACGACTCGGCTGGCGCAGGACGGGATCGACAAGAAGGCGGTGACCGCGTTCACGCTCGCCTTCCTTGCCTACAATCTCAAATGGCTCTGGGCGTGGGTGGTCGACGGCGTCCGCATCCCGGTGCTCGGACGGCTGGGGCAGCGGGTGTCGTGGTTGATCCTCGCGGGCCTGTTCGTCTTCGCGGCGGTGGCGAACCTCGCGCTGGTCGATCCGCAGACCAGCCTGCTGCAGACGGCCTATGCGGCGATCCTCGTCGGCGTGGCGGGCGCGACCTTCGATATCGTGATCGACGGCTATCGGATTGAACTGCTCAAGCCCAACCAACTCGGCGCGGGTTCGGGCATGTCGCAATATGGCTGGCGGATCGGATCGGCAGGCGCGGGCGCGATCGCGCTGGTGATCGCGGCGCGCATGGGGTGGGAAGCCGCCTATCTGGCGTGCGCCGCGCTTGCGCTCCCCGCGATGCTGACGGGCCTGGTCATGGGCGAGCCCGAACGCCACCGCGAGGCGGCGCAGCGCAAAGGCCTTGCCGAGCTTGGAAACTCGATTGCGGGGCCATTCGTCGAGTTCTTCAAGCGGCAGGGTGCGCTGCTCGTGCTGCTCTTCATCCTGCTCCACAAGATTGGCGACACACTCGCCAACCTGACCTTCCGCCTGTTGTTCAACGATCTCGGCTTCACCAATGACGAGATCGCCTTCTACGACGTCGGGCTGGGCTTCATCGCCTATCTGGTCGGCATCTTCGTGGGCGGCTTCCTCTATGCGCAGCTGGGGATGAAGCGATCGGTGCTGCTGAGCCTGATCCTGATGGCGGTGTCCAACTTCAGCTTCGCGCTGCTTGCGGCAGCGGGGCACAGCAACGAGGGCATGGCGGCCGCGATCGGCTTCGAGAATTTCGCAAGCGGCATCGGCGGCGTAACGGTCGTCGCCTATTTTTCGGCGCTGACCGATCTGCGCTTCACCGCCTCGCAATATGCGCTGATCTCGGCGGCGGCGAGCATCGTCGGCCGCTTCCTGACAGGCACTTCTGCAGGGGCGCTGATCGAGGCGACGGGCTATGTGAACTTCTATCTGCTCACCACGCTCGCGGCGGTACCCGGGATCGTGCTGTTCTGGCTGATGATGCGCGCCGGTCTCATCGACGCCTCGATCGGCAGCGCGGGCAAGGTGGGCGAGGGTGATGCACGCCGCGATGGTGAGGCTGCACCGAAGGCGACCGCCTGATGGCGTGGCTGGCGCTTTCGATCTTCGTCCAGATCGCGTGCGCGATCCATGTGATCCGCAACGGCTGCAACGGCTTAGGCCCCGCTTGAGCTTCAGAGGTGTGCGCTCAATCTGATCCATATCGGTGCTCCGGGCTTGACCCGGAGCCCATGCTGGTCGCCCGGGCAGATGGGCTCCTGCTTTCGCAGGAGCACTGAACCCGATTTTCGGTGCGATACTTTAGTCGCAGCCGGGGCTGCCAGGAAATAGCGCGAGCGGCTTGCCGAGGTCGGCGAAGGCCTGGGCGACCGCCTGCGCGGTGGTGAGCGCGCCGAGGCAATCGGGCGTGCCCATCAGGTCGCCGAGCAGGGCATGGGCGCGACGCGGAGCGTCGGCGGCCTGTTCGACGGTCTTGAGCAATGCCGCTTCATCCGCGGTCATGCGCAGGCAGCAGCAGGGGGCAACCTTGACGGTCTGCTGCGACGCGCGCGCGATCTCTGCCATCATCGCGCGAATGAGGACGAGCGGGCGGCGATAGCTCATGCCGAAATGCGTGAAGATCGCGTGCGCCGCATGCGCATCGTCGAGCCCGGCGACGGCTATGCGGCGGATCGCGAACAGCAGCAGGCGCGCGGTACGCAGATCGGGAAGGGGCGGGGCTTCGGCATAGTTGAGATCAGCGGGCTGGGCCATGGGACATCCTCATATTGTCTCGCAGGCGATGTTTGCCGATCGGCTATTGCAAGTCAATATCAATAATCGATGGTGCTTCGGGTGAGGATCGACAGGGTGTTGCGAAAGCGCGCCGACCGCAGCTTTTCAAAGCCGGGCGCGAGGCGCAGATGAGCGTGGCTGCGCATGCGCAGCACCTTCAGGACGAATCGCTTGCCCACCTATCGCCTCGACATCCGCATGAACCCGACGGACCCCGATGAATCGGTGGCGCTCGATGCTGCCGGCGAGGTTGAAGCCGCCAGCGCCGCACGCGCCGCGATTGCCGAGGCGTTTGGCCGGCCGCATGAGCTCGTGCTGCTCGACGCGCAGACGGGGCGTTTCACGATCGGTGCGGGGCTATGGTCACGGCGTGGCGAATATCGGCTAAAGGCGACCGAGGACGTTGCGGGCCTGCCGCGATTCTGACGCGAAGACGGATTTGCGTTCGCCGGGGCTGGCCTATTCGGGTGACTGGTCGTTGAGGCGCAGCACGTCGCCCGCGAGATAGAGCGAGCCGAGGATAAGCACGACCCCGGGCTTGGCCGGATCGAGCGTTTTGCCCAGCATGGCGAGCGCCGCGGGCACGTCGGGTGCAGCGGCGCCGCGTGCGCCGATCCGCTCAGCCATTGCGGCGAGCGCGTCGGGTGCATGATGGTCGTGATCGGGGACGGGAACCGCGTGGATGCTCGTCGCCAGCCCCGCGAAATGCGCCAGCAGCCCCATCGGATCCTTGTTGTCGAGCATGCCGAGGACGATGTGAAGCTGGCGGCCCTTCAGATGGCTGCGGAACCAGCCCGCGATCATCTCGCCCGCAGCCGGGTTGTGGCCGCCGTCGAGCCAGAGTTCGGCGGCTTCGGGCAGGTCGGCGGTGAGCGGGCCTTGCTCGAGATGCTGGAGTCGCGCGGGCCACTGCGCCCAGCCGGTTGCCGCCTTGAGCGCTGTCTCGGGGATCGCGATCGCAGACTGGTGGCGCAGCATCGCAAAGGCGAGCGCGGCGTTCATCACCTGGTGATCGCCGGGAAGGCGGGGGCGGGGCGCGTCGAACTTGCCCTTGTCGTCGCGATAATGGAGCCGGTCGTTATAGAGCGTCGCTTCCCAGGTCGTCCCCTTGGCCAGCACTGGAGCACCTGCAGCCTCCGCGACCTGGGCGATACGGCGGCTGAGCGCGGGCGCATACTTCATCGTAACAAGCGGGACGAAGCGCTTGGCAATGCCTGCCTTTTCCCCTGCGATCTCGACCTCGGTCTCGCCCAGAAACGCCTGATGATCGATGCCGAGCTGGGCGATGCCGCAGATCGCGGGCGCGGGGATGATGTTGGTGGCGTCGAGCCGGCCCCCAAGCCCCACCTCGATGATGCATGCCTCGGCATCATGCCGCGTGAAGGCGAGGAAGGCTGCGGCGGTCGTTGCCTCGAAGAAGCTGGGATGGATGTCCTCCGAACAGTCGAGCACCTCGGCGAGCAGCGGCGCGAGTTCGGCATCGTCGATCAGCTTGCCCGCGATGCGGATGCGCTCGTTGAAGCGGACGAGATGCGGCGAGGAATAGACATGCGCACGCATTCCCGCCGCCTCGATCGCCGCGCGCAGGAAGGCGCAGGTCGATCCCTTGCCGTTGGTGCCCGCGACATGGAAGACGGGGGGCAGCTCATCCTGCGGGTTGCCGAGGCGTGCGAGCAAGGCAGAGATGCGCTCGAGCCCGAGCACGTCGCGCCCGGGCGAGAGCATCGTCAGTCGGTCGAGCTGGCGCTGGACCGCGGGGTCGTTGGAACGGGCGGAGTCCACTAAAGCCCCTCCCTTTCAAGGGAGGGGTGGGGGTGGGTGCGAGCGAAGCGAGCCTTTCGGTCTCGACATTCCCCCACCCCAACCCAGTATCGGGTGAACAGCGCCCCGCGCTGTTCAAGCCATGCTGGGGGCATGGCCTACCCGATGCTCCTGAAGGGGAGGGGCTTGCTCACGCTACCGCCGCCTTCTCCTCGCACAGATAGCCAATGAGCTGGCCAAGCGTTTCGCGCAGATCCTTGCGCTGGACGACCATGTCGAGCATGCCGTGGTCGAGCAGATATTCGGCGCGCTGGAAGCCTTCGGGAAGCTTTTCGCGGATCGTGTTCTCGATCACGCGCTGGCCGGCAAAGCCGATGAGCGCGCCCGGTTCGGAGATCTGGACGTCACCGAGCATCGCATAGGAGGCGGTGACGCCGCCCGTGGTCGGATCGGTCAGCACGACGATATAGGGCAGGCCCGCTTCCTTGAGCTCGGCGATCGCGACGGTCGATTTGGGCATCTGCATGAGCGAGAGGATTCCCTCCTGCATGCGCGCACCACCCGCGGCCGTGAAGATGATATAGGGAGCGCGTTCGGCGATCGCCTTGCGCGCACCCTCGACGAAAGCGGCGCCGACGCCGAGGCCCATCGAGCCGCCCATGAAGGCGAAGTCCTGCACGCCGACCACCGCCTTGTGGCCCATGATCCGGCCGCTGGCGTTGAGCAGCGCGTCCTGCTCGCCCGTCGAGGCACGTGCCGCCTTGATCCGGTCGGTATATTTCTTGGAGTCGCGGAATTTGAGCGGATCGTCGGCAACCTGGGGTGACGCGAACTGATACCAGCTGCCTTGGTCGAAAAGTTGCTCGAAGCGGGCCTTGGCGCCGATACGCCCGTGATGCCCGCATTTGGGGCAGACCGACAGATTCTCCTGATACTCCTTGATGAAGATCATCTGCGCGCAGCCCGGGCATTTGTGCCAGAGCGTGTCCTGCGTCTCGCGCTTGGCGATGAAGGGGATCGAGTTGCGGACGCGGTCGAGCCAGCTCATGCGGCCATTTCCTTTCGTGCGGTTGCGATCGCTGCGGAGAGCGATGCGACATAATCGATGATGGGACCGGCGGCATTGGCGCCGTGCGCGGCGACGAGATCGACGATCGCCGAACCGACGACGACACCATCGGCGACGCGCGCGATCGCGCCCGCCTGTTCGGGGGTGCGGACGCCGAAGCCGACCGCGACGGGCAGGGTGGTGCCCGCCTTGAGCCGGGCGACGGCGGCCTCGATCGTATCCTGTGCGGCCTGTTGCAGCCCGGTGATGCCCGCGACCGAGACATAATAGAGGAAGCCGCCCGCGCCTTCGAGCACCGCGGGAAGGCGTGCTGCGTCGGTGGTGGGCGTGGCAAGGCGGATCAGGTGGACGCTCGCATCGCGCAGCGCGGGACCGAGCGCATCGTCTTCCTCGCTTGGGATATCCACGCAGATCACGCCGTCGACGCCCGCGTCCCGCGCGGCCGCGGCGAACCATTCGGGGCCGCGACGGACCATTGGATTGGCATATCCCATCAGCACCAGCGGGGTTTCGGGATGGCGTGCGCGAAAGGCCCTGGCGATATCGAGGATATCAGCGGTGGTGGTGCCGGCACCCAGCGCGCGCAGATTGGCGCGCTGGATTGCGGGGCCGTCGGCCATCGGATCGGTGAAGGGCATGCCGAGCTCGATCACATCGGCACCGCCCGCGACGAGCGCGTCGATCACAGCCGCGGTATCGGCAGGCGTGGGATCACCGCCGGTGACGAAGGTGATGAGCGCGGCGCGGTTTTCGGATGCGGCGCGGGCGAAGGCACTGGCGAGACGATCGCTCACAGCTCCACCCCCAGCGCGTCGGCAACGGTGAAGATGTCCTTGTCGCCGCGGCCCGACAGGTTGACGATCACGATCTTGTCCTTGGCCATCGTGGGGACGATCCGTTCGGCCGCGGCGAGCGCGTGCGCGGATTCGAGCGCCGGGATGATACCTTCCAGCTTGCACAGCCGCTGGAAGCTGGCCAGCGCCTCTTCGTCCGTGACGGGCTCGTAGCGGACGCGGCCGATATCGTGGAGCCAGGCGTGCTCGGGCCCAATGCCGGGATAGTCCAGACCCGCCGAGATCGAATGCGCCTCGGTGATCTGGCCATCCTCGTCCTGCAGCAGATAGGTTTTGTTGCCGTGGAGAATGCCCGGCGAGCCGCCCGCTAGGCTGGCGGCGTGCTTCTTGTCGAGCCCTTCGCCTGCCGCCTCGACACCGACGATCTCCACGCCCGCGTCGTCAAGGAAGGGGTGGAAGAGCCCGATCGCATTGGATCCGCCACCTACCGGCGCGATCAGCATGTCGGGAAGCCGGCCCTCGGCCTCGAGGATCTGTTCGCGCGCCTCATTGCCGATCACCGACTGGAAGTCGCGGACGAGCTCGGGATAGGGGTGCGGACCCGCGACAGTGCCGATGATGTAGAAGGTGTCGTGGACGTTGGCGACCCAGTCGCGCAGCGCCTCGTTCATCGCGTCCTTGAGCGTCTGTGCGCCCGATTCCACCGCACGGACCTCGGCGCCGAGCAGCTTCATGCGGAACACATTGGGCTGCTGGCGCGCGACGTCGACCGCGCCCATGAAGATCGTGCAGGGGAGGCCGAAGAGTGCCGCGACCGTGGCGGTCGCGACGCCGTGCTGGCCCGCGCCCGTCTCCGCGATGATGCGCGTCTTGCCCATCCGCTTCGCCAGCAGGATCTGGCCGATGCAGTTGTTGATCTTGTGTGCGCCGGTGTGGTTGAGCTCCTCGCGCTTCAGATAGACCTTCGCGCCGCCGAGTTCCTCGGTCAGCCGCTCGGCGAAGTAGAGTGGGCTGGGGCGGCCGACATATTGCTTGAGCAGATAATCGAACTCGGCCTTGAACGCGGGATCCTGCTTCGCTGCGCGATATTCGCGCTCGAGATCGAGGATCAGCGGCATCAGCGTCTCGGCGACATAGCGGCCGCCGAACTGGCCGAAATGCCCGCGCTCGTCGGGCTGGGTGCGAAGCGAGTTGATGATGCTCATAGCTGGGCCGTCGCTTTAAGGAATGCGGTGATCTTGTCCACATCCTTGATACCCGGCGCGCTTTCGACGCCAGATGACACATCTACCAGCCGCGCGCCGGTGATGCCAATCGCCTCGGCGAGACTGGCGGCATCGAGCCCGCCCGACAGTGCCCAGGGAAGCGGGTGCGCGAAACCCTGCAGCAGCCGCCAGTCGAAGCGCAGCCCCATACCCCCCGGCAGCTGCGACCCTTCGGGTGTCTTGGCGTCATAGAGCAGCCGATCGGCGGCATCGCGAAAGCCGCCAGCACCCGCGAGATCGGCGCTGGTGCGGATGGGAAGCGCTTTCCAGACCTCGCGCCGCGTGCGCGACTTCACTGCGGCCGCGCGCTCGGCCGTCTCCTTGCCATGAAGCTGGATGACATCGAGCCCTCCTGCGGCGATCGCGGTGTCGAGCAGCGCATCGTCGGGATCGACGAATACGCCAGCCTTGAGCACATGGTCGGGCACGCGCTGCGCGAGTGCTGCCACCTGATCGAAGGTTACGTTGCGCGGGCTCTTCGGAAAGAAGACGAAGCCGACATGGCTCGCGCCGCCCGCCACCGCAGCATCGAGCGTTTCCGGCGTCGAAAGGCCGCAGATCTTGGCGCTGATTCGAGGCATGGCCTTGCCTTTAGTCCCATTCACCCTTCGGTGTCATTCCTGCGAAGGCGGGAATCCATCGGGTGTTGGTCATGGTCTGAGGGATGTCGGCATCGTCTGGATCCCCGCTTTCGCGGGGATGACAATTTGAAAATCAGAGCGTGGCGGCGATGTCGCGCGCTGCCTGATCGGGGTCTTCGGCCTGCGTGATCGGCCGGCCAATGACGAGGATCGAGGCGCCCGCATCGAGTGCCTTGCGCGGAGTCATCATCCGCTTCTGATCACCGGTTGCGGCGCCGGTCGGGCGGACGCCGGGAACGACGAAGAAGCCGTCGTGCCAGATCTTGCGCGCGGCGGCGACCTCGTGGCCCGAGCAGACCACGCCATCGACGCCCGACTTTTTCGCAAGCTCGGTCAGCCGGACGACCTGTTCATGCGTGTCGTCCTTGAGTCCGATCGCATTGAGGTCGTTGCCGTCGAGGCTGGTGAGCATCGTCACCGCCACGACCTTGGTGCCGTTGGGCGCGGCCGCCTTGGCATCTTCCATCATCGCCTGTCCACCCGCGGCGTGGACCGTCAGGATTGCGGGCTCGAGCGGGCGCAGCGCCTGGACCGCCTTGGCGACGGTGTTGGGGATGTCGTGGAACTTGAGATCCAGAAAGATCGGCAGGTCGAGCGCCGCCATCTCTTTCACGCCGGCGCGACCATTGGCCGAAAAGAATTCGAGGCCAAGCTTTATCCCGCCGACATGATTGCGGACCTTTGTGGCGATCGCCATTGCCCGTTCGAGGTCGGGCGTGTCGATCGCGACATAGACGGGGCTGCTCATGATACCCCCGGCGGGACGGCTGTGGGCACATAGGCCGGCGTCGCCTCGGGCTCGGCGGCGGTCGGCGTCGTCGCCGTGGCGGCGTAACCGCGGGCATCGGCGAGCGCGCGCTCGGTAGAATCGAGCTTGCGCTTCAGGCTCCAGCGCGTCGCTCGGTGCAGGATCAGCGTGGGCACGAGCCCGATCAGGAAGGCGCCAAACAGCAGCACGGGCAGCTTGGAATCGACCTGGACGTCACCCCACAGGTTGATAGTGACCGGGGTCCAGTTGCCGACCGCGAAGATCACCGCCGTGACGGCGAGTATCACCCAGAAGATCGTTCTCAGGAATTGCATGCGGTGACCCTGTTTTGTTGCGCGCGTACAACACTAAGCCTTATGGGCGGCTTTTGCCAAGGGATCGACCCCAATCTCCTGCCTGAGTTTCCGAAAGAGTTCGGGGATCGCGCCGAGGCGCGGCTCTTCCTCGTCGAGAATGGCGACGAAGGCGGCGTGCTTGATCTCCGCGACCTTGCCGGGGCCAAGCGTTTTTCCCGCGGGCAGGCTCGAGAGCAGGATGTCTATCAACCGGTCGGCGCCGTGGAGGCGGCCCCAGAGATAGTCGTTCTCGCGATAGGCGCGGCTGAAAAAGGCCCCGAAACTGTTGAACTGGACGCCCTTGAGCGTCGCTTCGGCGCCCCCCGCGCGGATCGTCGTCGCATCGTCGGGGGAAATCCGGTCGACCTTCACCGGATCGAATTCATCGAGCCCTTCGCCCTGCAGCAGCGGCAGTGTCGCGATGTCGTAATAGGGGAAGCCGAGATAGGTGAGCAGCATGACGCGGCGGCCGGCCTTGGGCAGTTCAGCCAGCGCCTCGGCGATGCGCTCATCGGTCACTTCGTCGATCGCGCGCAGGTTGCGTGCGGCGGCGAGCGCGTCCATCGCGGCCTGCGGCGCCTCGGCGGTTTCGGTCGCGATCTCGCGCAGCGCCAGGCTGTAGGAATCGGCTATCTCGCGATCGAGATAGAGCGCAAGGCACTCATAGACCGCCCGAGCCATCGCATCGAACGCGGCAACCGGCGCGCCATCGACCTCGGACAGTTGGGTAAGGCGGCGCGCGAGAAAACGCAGGCGGCGGATCCGAAAGCCCAGATCGTGCGCGCGAAAAAAGTCGATGACGGGCTCGGTCGCACCACTGCCGCGCCCGGTGATGCGATCAAGGCCCCTGGCACGCGCGGCGTCCCAGACCGCGCGCCGGGCGGCCTCACGCGCGGCGCTGCCGGTGCGCGGGGAGAGCGCGAACAGCATCGATGCGACCTCCTCGACGACACCCGAGAGCTTGAGATGACCATAAGCGGGGTAGGCGTGCCCCGCCGAACGCGCCGCCTTGTCCTGTGCCTTGGCGCGCCACGCCGCGAGCCGCGACGCGGTAGGGCGATCGAGGAAGAGCGTGATACCGAAGAGCGATTCGATCGATTCCTCGACCTCCGGCCGCAGCGCCTCGACGATGGTGCGCATCCGGCGGATCCGCGAGGATCGGCGCTCGATCGCCTCGAGATTGTCGCGGATCGGCTGGGTGCGCGGCAGGTCCGAAAGCGCGCCGAAAATCGTACCGAAAAAGCCGGGAAGCGAGCTCTCCCCGTTCCCCGTTCGCGTAATCTGAATGCTGCGCACGCCCGGCTTGGGATCGATATAGACGAAGCGGCGATCGACCTCGCGCCGCGCCGGGCGGTTCTTGAGCGCGCCGATCGCGGGCGTGAAGGGGGCGTTGGCGAGCACCGATCCGTCGATCAGCGCGGTGCTTTCGACGACCCCCGCCGCGCTTTGACGGGGCAGTGCGCGCCACAGGAAAGCATCGCGGCCGGGCCAGGCATGCGCGCGCTCGTCGAGCACTGCATCGAGTTCGCCCACGGTAAAGGGCGGAAAGGCGCCGGGGAAGCTCGCGGTGGCGCGCGCGGCGAACACGAGCTCGGCGGTGTCGCCGATTCCCGGAACGCCCGGCGCACGCGACGAAAAGCCGATGACGAGCCGGTGCTCGGTTTCGATAACCTCGGGCGGGCTGTTGAGCTTCAGGCGCTCGGGGTGGCCGCGGAAATCGGTCACCGTGACGAATAGGTCGAGCGGCTGGCCCGCGGGCAGCAGCACCGGTCCCGTTTCGCTGCGTGCCATCGCGTCGAAGGCATCGAGCAGAAGTCGCGTGAAGCCTGGGCCGCCAAAGGGCGGTTCGAACCAGCGCGCGCGGATGAAGCTCGACAGCTTGGCGCGCACTTCATCGCGCGTGCCGGGCTCTACGGTGCGTTCCACCGTGTCGCTCTTGCCGGCCGCGACCCATACAAGCGGCTGCGCCCAGAATTTGGAAAAGCGCGACAGCGGGCGCGCATCGGGATCGAGCAGCTGATCGACATCGGCGCATTCGAGCCAGAGATCCGTCAGCGGATCGAGTGACTGGCCGGTGGCGATCGCGTGCGCCAGGAAAATACCATTGATGCCGCCCGCTGAAGCACCCGCGATGATATCGGCGAGCACGCGCATCCTGGTGCCCGTCTCGGCCTCGATCGTCGCGAGCAAGCCGTGATAGACGCCCTGGCTGCCGGATGCGGGGGCATGCCCGTCATGGAAATACCGGCTGGCGCGCGCGAGGCGCCAGATTTCCTTCGTGATTCCATGCATGTAAACCGCAAGGCTGATGCCGCCATAGCAGACCAGCGCTAGCCGCAATTCTTTCTCCCGCATGTGCCGAGACTGGCAGCGGGGAGGGGCATTGTCGAGCAGAGAGCAATTGACGCTATAAATTGTCTCGCCGCGGCGGGGGCGTCCACCGTCGGGGCAAGGCAGAGGACCCAAAGCATCAACGAGGAGAAAGGCGATGCCCGAAGAGCAGCCGACCCGCGATCGCGTTCTTGTCGAAATGACGATCGCCGCACCCCCCGATGCGGTGTGGGATGCGATCCGTGATCCCGTGAAGATCTATAACTGGTTCGGCTGGGACGCGGAGACACTGAAGGAAGAGATCGACTTCATCTTCGCGAAACACGTCCGCGCCGACGACGCCGCGCGTGTTCTGTATTTCGGGGGCGTGCCCGATCGCTTCGAGGTCGAGCCGCGCGGCGACGGCTGCATTCTCCGTGTCGTACGCGCGATACCCGCCGATGCCGTCTGGGATGATGTCTATGAGGACATTGTCGAGGGATGGATCAGTTTCGTCCAGCAATTGCGGCTCGCGATCGAGCAGCACGGGCTTGGCGCTCGGCGGACGGTCTACCTCGAGGGCTCTGCGGTCCCCGGCGGACGGGCGCCGATCGCGGCGCTGGGCCTCGATTGTGTCGTGGATACGCGCCCCGGCGAAGCCGTGCATGTGACGCTGGCGGCCGGAGATGTCGTCGACGGCATTGCGTGGCACCGCACGTCATTCCAGTTCGGGCTGACCGTCCCGCAATGGGGCAATGGCCTGCTCATCGTTACCGACAAGTCGGCGACCGAAACATCGCCCGACGGGCGCGGCATGGTGGTCGTGACGACCTATGGGCTTTCGGGCGAGGCTTTCGATGCGCTGACATCGCGCTGGAAAACATGGTGGGACGAACACTTTGCGATGTCTTCCGAACCTGCGTGCGGCTGAACCAATAATCGGTTGAGCGCGTTGGGGCGATCGTAAACTCTGTGCGCGGACATTGCGGGCAGCTTGAGTACGCACAGTCCCGGTGCCAGCACATTCGTTCATGACCGCAACGATCGGGAGGATGACAATGGATATGGGCCGGGAGCTTCTGAACCAGAGCGACAATATCGACATGGGAGCGCTGGCGAGCCGCTTCGGTATTTCCGAGGAGGCGGCGGGGGCCGCGGTATCGGCGCTGCTTCCGGCTGTTCTCGGCGGGGTGAAGAAGACCGAGCAGGCGGGTGGGCTTGACCAGCTCGGCGCGCTTGCCGGCAATATCGGCGCACCCGCGCTCGATACCGAAGGCGGCAATGCGGTGCTCGGCCAGATCTTCGGCTCCAAGGATGTCAGCCGCGCAGTGGCGACCAATGCCTCGGCGCAGACGGGGATCAGCGACACGATCCTGAGGGCGATGCTGCCCGTGGTCGCGGGACTGGTCGCGCAACAGGTGGCGAAGCGGATGGGGGGCGGCATGCTGGGCGGGCTTGCTGGGGGTGTTCTGGGATCGCTGCTCGGCGGCAGTGCGACACAGGCTTCGGCGTCGAGCGCGGATGGCGGACTGGGCGGGCTGCTCGGTGGCATGTTGGGCGGCGCGGGCGGTCAGGCCCACGGGCTCGGCAATCTCGGCGGGCTTGCCTCGATGCTCGATGCCGATGGTGACGGCAATCCGCTCGACGATATCCTGGGCCAGATGTCGGGTCAGAGGCAGTAGCCGTTATCAGGCGCGCCTGAGGCGCGCCCAGACGGGCAGGTGATCCGAAGCATGCCGAGCGGTGGCGCTATGATGCGTTCCCGCCTCCGCGACGCGCAACTGATTCGAGACCATGATCCGGTCGAGCGTCGCGATCGGGCGGCGGGCATGGAAGCTCTTGCCGCAATGCGCAAAGCTGTAGTGATGCGCAAAATCGTGCAGGCAACCGTTCATCCGGCTCCATTCGTTGAGGTCACCCATCAGCACCGTCGGCAGCTTGTTCTCGCACGCGTCGAGATGCGCGATCACCGCGTGGGCCTGGCGTCGGCGCCACAGCCCCGAGAGGTCGAGATGCATGCCGACGACGCGCATCGTATGGCCGTTGAGTCTGATATCCGCCATCACCGCGCCACGCGGTTCCAGCGAAGGAAGGTGGATCACCTCGCGATGCAGGATCTCAGCCTGTTTGCGAACAAGGATCGCATTGCCGTGCCAGCCCATGCTGTGTGCGCGCACGTCGAAGGGTACCGCCTTATAGTCGCTATGTTCGTCCAGCAGGTGGGTCGGGATGACGCCCGCGCGCGTGCCGAAGCGCCGGTCGGCCTCCTGCAGCGCGATCACATCGGCATCGATCTCGCGGAGCACTTCAAGCGTACGTTCGGGGCGGCGGCGGCGGTCCGAGCCTATGGCTTTTCGGATATTGTAGCTGGCGACGACCGTCATCCCGTCTCCGGTGTGGGTGTTGAAGGAGTTTAACGCGTTATGGTGTGGCTTCTCTCCGGTTCAATGCTAATTGTCGCGCCATGGCGAAACCCCAGAAGCGTTTTGTGTGCCAGGCGTGCGGCTCGGTCGCCTCCAAATGGCAAGGCCAGTGCGTCGATTGCGGCGAATGGAACACGCTGGTCGAAGAGGTGGGCGCGGTCGTCACCCCCTTCGCTGCCAGGCATAATCTCCAGTCTGGGGGGCGCGCCTTCGAGCTGGTCGGCCTCGATGCCGATGTGAAACTGCCCGAGCGCGCTGCGACGGGGATCAAGGAACTCGATCGCGCGCTAGGTGGCGGCTTCGTTGAAGGATCGGCGACGCTGATCGGCGGCGATCCGGGCATCGGCAAGTCGACGCTGCTGCTGCAGGCCGCGGCAAAGCTGGCAGCGCGCGGCGTCAATGTAGCCTATGTCTCGGGCGAGGAGGCCGCCGACCAGGTGCGGCTGCGCGCGCGGCGGCTGGGACTGGGGCAGGCGCCGGTACAACTCGCCGCCGCGACTTCGGTGCGCGATATACTGACGACGCTCGGGCAGGGAACGCCCCCCGCACTGCTCGTCATCGATTCGATCCAGACGATGCACAGCGACCTGATCGAGGGTGCGCCGGGCACGGTCAGCCAGGTCCGCGCCTCGGCGCAGGAACTGATTCGCTTTGCCAAGGAACGCGGCACCGCGCTGGTGCTGGTCGGCCATGTCACCAAGGACGGGACGATCGCGGGACCGCGCGTACTAGAGCACATGGTCGATACGGTGCTCAGCTTCGAGGGGGAGCGGAGCCACCAGTACCGTATCCTGCGCGCGATCAAGAACCGCTTCGGCGGCACCGACGAGATCGGCGTCTTCTCAATGCAGGAGGCAGGTCTTGATGAGATTTCAAACCCTTCTGCGCTATTCCTGACACATCGTGACGAGACTGTGACGGGTTCGACGGTGTTTCCCGCGCTCGAGGGCACACGCCCGGTGCTCGTCGAGATCCAGGCGCTGACGGTGCGGCTTGCGAGCGGGGCGACGCCGCGGCGCGCGGTCGTCGGCTGGGATGCCGGGCGGCTCGCGATGATCCTCGCGGTGCTCGAGGCGCGCTGCGGGCTGAGCTTTTCGACGTGCGAGGTCTATCTGAACGTCGCCGGCGGCTATCGCCTGTCCGATCCCGCCGCCGATCTGGCGGTGGCGGCGGCGCTGATCTCGGCGCTGAGCGAGCAGCCCGTGCCCGCCGACGCGGTGGCCTTTGGCGAAGTTTCCCTGTCGGGCGAAATCCGGCCGGTGGCGCATGGCGCGCTCAGGCTCAAGGAATCGGCGAAGCTGGGCTTTGGCCGCGCGCTCGTGCCCGCGGCGGTGGCGAGCGAGAAGAGCGCACTTTCGCTCTCGGGATTTCGCACGCTGCGTCAATTCGTTGACCACGTGCTCAGGCGCGACTAGCTGGACGCAATGTCTGCCTTCACCGCGCTCGATATCGTCGTCCTGCTCCTCGTCGGCGGTGCCGCAATTCTCGGTTTCCTGAGGGGGTTCACGACCGAGATATTGTCGTTGCTCGCCTGGGTCGCGGCCGTGTTCGCCCTGAAGTTCCTTCACGCTCCCGCCGCGGCGGTGCTTACAGGCTGGGTCGGCACCGAAGGGGGCGCGACGGTGCTTGCGTTCGCGCTGGTCTTCGGCCTCACCTTCCTGGTCGGGCGGATCGCGGCGCGCGCGCTTGGGCAACGCACGCGCCAGTCGGTGCTCGGCGGGTTCGACCGGTTGCTGGGTGTCGGCTTCGGGGCTTTGAAGGGGCTGATCATCGCGACGGTGCTCTATCTCGCCGCCTCGCTGGTCTATGACGTGATCTATGGCGCAAAGGCCGAACGGCCCGACTGGATGCGTGAATCGCGCACCTATCCGCTGCTTCATGCGTCGGGCCGTGCGCTCGTCGACTTCGTCGAATATCAGCGCGGGGATGATGATGCTGACGGACGCGCACAGAACGCTATAAGCGGGACATGAACGCGCCGCTCTACAACAGCACGATCCTGCGGCTCGCCGCATCGATACCGTACCACCAGCGGCTCGAGCATCCTCAAGCGAGCGTTGAGAAGCGATCGCCCGTCTGTGGCAGTCGCGTGACCGTCGACGTCACGCTCGACGATGCCGACCGCATCGCCGAATTGGGGCAGGAGGTTCGCGCGTGCGCGCTCGGTCAGGCGTCGGCTTCATTGATGGCCGCCGCGGCCGTTGGCCGTGACGCCCAAGAGCTCGAAGCCGCGCGCGATGCGCTGACCGCGTTCCTCGCGGGCGAACGCGACAATCCGGGCGACTGGCCGGGTCTCGATATCTTCATTCCTGCCCTGCCGCACACCGCACGCCACGCCTCGATCCGGCTGGCATTCGAGGCGGTGGCCGAAGCCGCCCGGCGCGCGGCGGAGACATCGCGATGACGGAAGAGGTCGAAGGCGCCAAGCTGTTGCTGACCGAAGGGGTGGTGTTGCTCGGCGCCGCGCTCGCCTCGGTGATGTTGTTCCGGCGGCTGGGGCTGGGCGCGGTGCTCGGCTATCTCGTCGCGGGTGTCGTCATTGGACCGCATGTCCTCGGGCTGGTCGGCGGAGGCCAGTCCAAGCTCGATATCGCCGAGATCGGCATCGTGCTCCTGCTCTTCCTCGTCGGGCTCGAGCTCAATCTGGCGCGACTCTGGCGGCTGCGGCGCGAGATCTTCGGGCTGGGCCTGGCGCAGGTGGTGTTGTGCGGCCTTGCGATTGCCGCGATGATCTTCGTGGTGACAGGGTTCACGCTCGGTGCGGCGATCGCGCTTGGCTTGCCACTCGCATTGTCCTCGACCGCGCAGGTCCTGCCGTCGCTCAAGTCCTCGGGCCGGATCAACACGGCGTTTGGCGAGCGCGCCTTTTCGATCCTGTTGTTCCAGGACCTGTCGATCATCCCGCTGATCACGATCATCGCCGCGCTCTCGCGCGCGCCCGTCGACCCCGCCGCGCCGCCGGGCTGGCTGCTCGCGATCTACACCGTGGCGGCGATTGCGGGGCTGGTGCTGGCGGGGCGGTTCATCCTGAACCCGCTGCTCAAGCTCGTAGGACGGCTCGGCGAGCGCGAATTGTTCGTCGTGGTCGGACTGTTCACGGTGCTCGCCAGCGCGGCGCTGATGGAGGCGCTGCACCTTTCTGCGGCGCTCGGGGCGTTCGTCGCCGGCGTCATGCTGGCCGATTCGCCCTATCGCCACGAGATAGAGGCCGATGTCGAACCGTTCCGCTCCATCCTGCTCGGGCTGTTTTTTCTCGCTGTCGGGCTGGTGCTCGATGTGCCCGAGGTGCTCAGGCATCCGCTGTTCGTCATCGGGATGGCGGCGGCGCTGGTGGCGCTCAAGACGGGGGTGATCTTCCTGATCGCGCGGGTCTTCGGCTTCGGCACGCGGCAGGCGTTCAGTCTTGGCCTGTTGCTGAGCCAGGGCGGCGAATTCGGCTTCGTGCTGTTCGCGCAGGCGCAGGAGGCGTTGCTGATCGAGAAGGAGGCGGCGAGCCTGTTCAGCGCGATCGTCACGCTCTCGATGGCGACCACGCCCTTCCTGCTCGCGATCGCGCGCCGCTTCGAGCGTGCCAAGGACGAAGCGGCGGTCGAAGGGCTCGAGGGTCCCGAGGCGGCGGCGCAGGCGCGCGCGCTGATCATCGGCTATGGGCGGTTCGGGCAGACGGTTGCGCAGATGCTGATGGCGCGCAACGTCTCGGTGACGCTGATCGATCGCAAGCCGAGCCAGATCGAGCTTTCGAGTACCTTCGGGCTGAAGGTCTATTATGGCGACGGGCGGCGGATCGACCTGCTGCGCCGCGCCGGCGCCGAACAGGCGCAATTGATCATCTTCTGTCTCGACGATCGCACGCTTGATGGTGCGCACCTGCGTACCATCGTCCAAGCCTTTCCGCAGGCGCGCTTCCTGATGCGTGCCTATGACCGTCGACAGATGATTGAATATGCCAAGGTCGATGTCGCCGGAACGGTGCGCGAGATCTATGAATCGGCGGTGTTGATGGGGGTAAACGCGCTGCAGGAGCTTGGGGTGCCGGCGCACGAGATCACTGAGGTGGAGCAGGAATACCGCCGACGAGATCTCGCGCGGCTGGAAAAACAGGCCGAGGCGGGGGACCTCTACGCCGCCAAGGACATGATGTTCCGGCCCGGAACCCCGATGAAAAGCGGGGAGTGCGGTTGATGCTGACGGTGCTGATCGCGCTTTCGGGGGCGCTGGCGGTGGGTGCGGGCGCCTTCGCGGCGCATGGTGCGTCCGAACAGGCGGCCGAATGGCTCAAGACCGGGGCGTTCTACCAGCTGATCCACGCAGTTGCGGCGCTCGCCATTGTCGAGCGCATCGGTGCCAGGGGACCGGTGATGCTGTTCATCGCGGGCGGTGCGATCTTCGCGCTGATGCTCTACCTGATGGCCTTCGGCGCGCCGCGCTGGCTGGGCGCGGTGACCCCCATCGGCGGGACGTTGATGATCCTCGGCTGGCTCTGGCTGGCCTGGATCGCGTTTCGCGCCTGAACTCAGCGTTCCTCGTCGTCCAGAAAAGCGGCGACCTCGGCGAGCGCCACCGACTTGTCGACAAAGGACTGTCCGATCCCGCGCGAGAGAATGAAGGGCAGCGTGCCGCCCGCCATCTTCTTGTCGTGGAGCATGTGCGCGACAAGTGTTTCGCCACTCGCGGAGACACCTGCCGCCTTCAAGCCGTCAGGCAGGCCCGATGCCGCAAGGTGCGCCGCAGCGCGCACCGCATCCTGCGAGGGGCAGAGCCCGCGTGCGGCGGAGAAGCGGAAGGCGAGCGCCATGCCCGCAGCGACGGCCTCACCGTGGAGCAACCGGTCGGAGAAACCCGTTTCGGCTTCGAGCGCATGGCCGAAGGTGTGGCCGAGGTTGAGCAGCGCTCGCAGGTCGGCGGTCTCGCGCTCGTCCGCCGCGACGATGGCGGCCTTGGCCGCGACGCTGGTGGCGATGGCATATGTGCGCGCGGTGTTGTCTCCCGCGAGCAGCGCGGCGCCATTGGCCTCGCACCATTCGAAAAACGCGAAATCGTTGATGAGGCCGTATTTGGCGACCTCGGCATAGCCGGCGCGCTGTTCGCGCGGCGGCAGCGTGTCGAGCACGCTGGGATCGATCAGCACGAAGCTCGGCTGATGGAAGGCGCCGATCAGGTTCTTGCCCGCGCGCGCGTTGATCGCGGTCTTGCCGCCGACCGAGCTGTCGACCTGCGCGAGAAGCGTCGTCGGGATCTGGATGAAGCCGCAGCCGCGCTTCAGGATCGCCGCTGCGAAGCCGACGAGATCGCCGATCACGCCGCCGCCGAGCGCGAGCACATGATCGCCACGTTCGACCTCGAGAGCGAGCAGCCGGTCGGTCAGTGCCTCGAGCTGCGCCCAGCTCTTGGTGGCTTCGCCGGGGGCAAGCGTGATGACATGTTGTTCGACACCTGAAAGCGCGGTCTGGAGCCGCGGCAGCTGCCTCTCGGCGACGTTTGTGTCGGTCACGATCACGGCGCGGCCGCGCTTCAGCCAGGGCGCGAGCAGCGTCCCCGCGCGATCGAGCGCGCCATTCTCGATGTGGACGTCATAGCTGCGCGAACCGAGCGCAACGGGCACGATGGTCACTGGATAAGGGCCCTTTCGCGCAAGGCTGTAAGGATGCGTTCGACGGTGATGTCATGTGGCGAAGGCTGGCTGCGCACATGGATCGGCGCGAGCGCATAGATGGGGTTACGCACCGCCGCGAGCTCGCCGAGCACGGCCTCGGGGTCCTTGCCCCGGAGCAGCGGGCGCGTGTCGCGCCGCCCCACGCGCTGGGCCAGCACCGGAATGTCGGCATCGAGCCAGATGGCGAGTGCGCGGTCGAGGATGAGCCGGCGTGTCTCCTCCTGCATGAACGCGCCGCCGCCCGTGGCGATCACCTTGGGCGATCCGTCGATGAGCCGCGCGATGACGCGGCGTTCGCCATCGCGGAAATGCGCTTCGCCATAGCGTTCGAAGATTTCGCTGATCGTCAGGTCTGCCGCAACCTCGATCTCGTGATCGGCGTCGACGAACGGGATGTCGAGCCGGCTGGCAAGCCGCTTGCCAACCGTCGACTTGCCAACGCCCATCAGCCCGACGAGGACGATCGGCGGCAGGGGATCGGCAAGTAGACGGACGGGCTCGGCATGCATGGCCGCGGGGCTATACACACACCATCGCGATGGGGCAAAAGCGCACGAAATATCGCTACGCTCTTGCCGCCCGGACCCAGCCACAGCATAGGAAAGCCATGTCGCGTCTTATCCGGAACCTGATCATCCTGCTCGTCATCATCGGTGGCGCGCTCTATTTCCTCTCCACGCTCGCCAGCGAAAAGCCGCAGACGCGCGTCGAAAAGCCGGTCGCGAATGAAGTTCTGGGACAATAAGGTTTCGCGGATCGCGCTCGCACTCGCGGGCGCCGGATTGCTCGCTGCGATTCCCGCGATTGGACAGGAAGCGCCCGAATCGCTGCTGCCCGAAGGCTTTGGCGAGCCGGTGACGGCACCGCCGCCGCCGAGCCAGCGTCCTGCCGAAGCGCCGCGACCGGCGGAACCAGGGCTCAACACCACGATGCCCGTCGAAGAGGGCGAGGCGGACGAGGAAGACGCCGAGGATTCGGGAGACGCGCTGGCGAACGTCACGCTTTCTTCGGCGCCGCTGCGCTCGATCGATCATGTTGGCCCGCTGTACGATGTCGATGGCGGGCTGGGCGAGAGTGCCTTCGGCGAGGCCGATGGCGCCATTCTCTCGCAGATGATGCGGCGCCTGAGCGCGCCGCTGCCCTCGCGCTGGGCGTCGATCCTGCTCAGGCGCACGCTGCTGTCCAATGTGCCGACGCCGCGCGGCGTCTCGGCACCCGACTGGGTCGCCGAGCGTGCCTGGCTGCTACTGCGCATGGGCGAGGCCGATTCGGCGCGCCTGCTGGTGCAGAGCGTCGATGTCAGCCAATACTCGCCCAAGCTCTTCGACGTCGCGATGCAGACCTCGCTTGCGCTCGGCGATCCGGCGGGATTGTGTCCGCTGGTCGAACCCGCCTCCGCCGCCAGTCGCGACACCGGATGGATCCTCGCGCGCGGCATGTGCGCGGCGCTGGCGGGCGAACCCGGCACGGCGAGCGCAGCGCTCGAACACGCGCGGCGCACCAAGATGGCGGGGCGGCGCACGATCGATCTGCTGCTCGCCGAAAAGGTCGCAGGTGCAGGTGCCCATGGCCGGCGTTCGGTGACGATCGAGTGGGACGGCGTCGAACAGCTCACCGCGTGGCGCTATGGTCTGGCGACCGCGACCAATGTGGATATTCCTGCACGGCTTTTCCGCAGCGCAGGACCGCAGGTGCTTGGCTGGCGCGCGCGCGCCTCGATGCTGCCCGATGGTGACCGGATTGCCGTGGGCCGGCGCGCAGCTGTGCTGGGCGTGTTGTCCAGCGCGGCGCTCGTCGACCTCTATGGTGGCGTGCTTGACCGCATGGATCCGTCCGATACCGCGGGGACGCCGCCATTGGCGCTGCGCGAGGCCTATGCCGGCGAGGATGTCGATGCCCGGCTCAGCGCCCTGCGCGATATCTGGGGTGAAAGCGACGACGCGGCCGAGCGCTATGCCAATCTGATCCTGACCGCGCGCGCCGCGGCGCGTGTCCCCGTCGATCCCGACTATGTCACCGACACGCCGAGCCTACTGGGGGCCATGTTCACCGCGGGCTTCGACCGGGGGGCCCAGCGCTGGTCGTCCGCCGTCGAGGACGCGGAGGAGGGTGACGCCTGGGCGTTACTCGCGGTGGGATCGGAAACCCCGCGTGTCACGATCAATGCGTCGCGCGCGGGCAGCTATGCGGGCGATGTCGATGCGCTCAAGGGGCAGTTCCTGGTAGCCGGGCTCGCGGGGCTGGGCCGGCTCAGCGCCGGGGATGCGACCGGGCTGGCGGGTGACCTCGAATTCGACCTGATGAAGCGCAGCAAGTGGGGTGACCTGCTCGATCGCGCGGTCGAGGCGCGGCAGCCGGGCACCGTCGCGCTGCTGGCGGCGATCGGCATGCAGACCGTCGACTGGCGCTATGTGCCGCCCGCGCACCTCTATCGCATCATCTCGGCATTGCGGCGCGTGGGGCTCGAGCCCGAAGCGCGCATGATCGCCGCGGAAGCGCTGACGCGGGTCTGACCGTGGCGAGGGGACAGGATCCGGCGCTGATCGACCGCTTCCTGGAAATGCTCGCGGCTGAAGCCGGTGCGGCGCGCAACACGCTGATGGCCTATGCGACCGACCTGAAAGCCGCCTCGATGTTCCTTCACGGCGGATTGGGCGATGCCAATCCCGATGCGCTGGGCAGACTCGCCGAAAGCTGGATGCCGCTGGCGCCATCGACCGCCGCACGCAAGGCGGCGGCGCTGCGCCGCTTTTACGGCTTTCTGGCCGATGAGGGGCTGCGCCGGGACGATCCCTCGGGTGCGCTGCCGCGGCCAGCGACGCAGCGTCCGCTGCCCAAGGTGCTGACGCACGACGATGTCGAGCGGATCTTCAGCGAAATTGCGGCGGCGCGCGCGCGTGCCGACGCGGGGCCGCTCGACTATCGGCTCGCGGCGCTGATCGAACTTCTCTACGGATCGGGGCTGCGTGCGACCGAGCTTGTTTCCTTGCCGCGCAAGGCGATCGCACCCGACCGGCCATTCCTGATCCTGCGCGGCAAAGGCGGGCGCGAGCGTTTGGTCCCGATCTCCGATCGCGCAAGGCTTGCGGTGGCCGAATGGGCGGCGTTTGTGCCCGGCGATTCGGCGTGGCTGTTTCCTTCGGGCAAATCGCATCTCAGCCGGATCAGACTCTACCAGCTGATCCGCGCGCTCGGCGCACGCGCCGGCATCCCGCCCGAGCGCATCAGTCCGCATGTGCTGCGCCATGCCTTTGCCACGCATCTGCTCGAAGGCGGTGCCGATCTGCGCGCGCTTCAGGCGATGCTGGGGCATGCCGATATTGCGACGACGCAGATCTACACGCATGTCGACAGCCGGCGTCTGGTCGAGCTGGTCAACAGCCGCCATCCATTGGCCGATCATAAGCCACGCGTTGACGCGGACGACGCACGCGCTTAACCCGCCTGCCCATGGTCAGCTTCCTCGATTTCGAAAAACCCATCGCCGAACTCGAATCACGCATCGCGGACCTGCGGGAAACCGCGGAGAGCGGCGCGGTCGATATCGAGGGCGATGTCGCGCGGCTTCAGGTCAAGGCGGACAAGCTCCTCCACGAGACTTATGCCAAGCTGACTCCGTGGCAGAAAACGCAAGTGGCGCGCCATCCCGAGCGACCGCATTTCAAGCACTATGTCGCGGGACTCTTCAGCGATTTCATGCCGCTCGCGGGCGACCGCGCCTTTGCCGACGATCAGGCGATCATCGGCGGGCTGGGACGGCTCGGCGGCCGGCGCGTCATGGTGATCGGTCATGAAAAGGGCGACGATACCGCCAGCCGTCTCAAGCACAATTTCGGCATGGGCAAGCCCGAGGGCTATCGCAAGGCTATCCGCCTGATGGAACTGGCCGATCGCTTCGGTATCCCCGTCGTGTCATTGGTCGACACCTCCGGTGCCTTTCCGGGCGTGCAGGCCGAGGAGCGCGGCCAGGCCGAGGCGATCGCGCGCTCGACCGAGAAATGCCTCGAACTCGGCGTGCCGATGGTCGCGGCCGTGGTGGGCGAGGGTGGCTCGGGCGGCGCAGTGGCGCTGGCCGCGGCCAACCGCGTGCTGATGTTCGAGCACGCCGTCTATGCGGTGATCTCGCCCGAGGGCTGCGCATCGATTCTGTGGCGAACCGCCGAGAAGGCAAGCGACGCGGCCGACGCGATGCGGATCACCGCGTCCGATCTCCACCGGCTAGGCGTGATCGACCGCATCGTTCCCGAGCCAGTCGGCGGCGCGCACCGCGATCCCGCAGTCGCGATCGCCGCGCTGGGCAGCGCGATCGGGCAGGAGCTGGATTCGCTCTCAGCCCTCTCGCGCGACGAAGTTCGCCGCGCGCGTCGCGAAAAATTCCTGACGATCGGCAACATCTAACGGAAGTTACGGAACCGTCCCGATTCCCGTCCGTTGATTCGGGTAATCGGGAACCGATCAAGGGAGGTTGCGTGACGAAAAGGATGTTTCAGGCGGTCGCGCTCGCGGCGTGCGCGAGCCTCGCCATGCCGGGCGCAGCGCAGCAGTCGCAATCGATCTCTGCGCGCGACAAGCAGCAGGGCGCGCAGGCGCATCCCGAGCTGCTGGAGGAGTTCGGCGGCGCCTATTCGGGCAGCCAGGTCGGCTATGTGACGCGGGTGGGCCAGAAGATCGCGGTCCAGTCGGGGCTGTCCAACAGCCAGAGCGATTTCACGATCACGTTGCTCAACTCGCCGGTAAACAACGCCTTCGCGATCCCCGGCGGCTATGTCTATGTCACGCGCCAGCTGATGGCGCTGATGAACGACGAAGCCGAACTTGCCTCGGTGCTCGGCCATGAAGTCGGCCATGTCGCGGCGCGGCATTCGGCCAAGCGCCAGAGCGCCGCGACGCGCAACACGATCCTCGGCGTGCTGGGACAGGTGCTGGTGGGCGCCGTCGCCGGCAATTCGGGGCTGGGCCAGCTGCTCCAGCAGGGCGTGGGGCAGGCCGCGCAGCTGGCGACGCTGAGCTTTTCGCGCACGCAGGAATATCAGGCGGACGATCTCGGCATCCAGTATCTGGCGCGCGCCGGATACGACCCTGCGGCCTCCTCATCGATGCTCGCGTCGCTCGCGGCGCAGACCGCGCTCGAGGCGCGACAGCGCGGCGGGGCCGCGCGCACGCTTCCCGAATGGGCGAGCACCCACCCGGACCCGGGGAGCCGCGTCACGCGCGCGCTCAACCAGGCGCGCAAGACGGGGGTTACCAGCGGGTCGCGCAACCGCGACGCGTTTCTGACGGCGCTCAACGGGGTTCTCTACGATGATGATCCCAGGCAGGGCATCGTCGACAGCAACAGCTTCCGCCATCCCGACCTGCGGCTGATTTTCACGGTACCGCAGGGCTACAGCATGGCGAACGGTGCGCGCGCCGTGTCGGTGTCCGGCTCAAACGGGCAGGCGCAATTTTCAGGCGGACCGTTCAACGGCAGCCTCGAATCCTATATCGATTCGGTGTTTCGTTCGGTCGCCGGCCAGAGCGGCAATATCAGCTACGGCGATGTGCAGCGGACGCAGGTGAATGGGCTTGCGGCCGCCTATGCCAGCGCGCGCGCCAATACGCAGTCGGGACAGGTGGCGGTGACGGTGTTCGCCTATCAGTTCGACCCCCGGACCGCCTATCATTTCGTCGCGATCACGCCGGTGAACAATCCGGGCGTGTTCAACACGATGTACCGCAGCGTACGGCGGCTGAGCACGACCGAGGCGGCTGCGATCAAGCCGAGGAAGATCCAGGTGATGACGGTGCAAGCCGGGCAGACGCCGCAGACCTTCGCCGCACGCATGGCCTATCCCGATTACCAGCTGGATCGCTTCCTGGTACTCAACGCCCTTTCGGCGAATGCCCGGCTCAATCCCGGCCAGCGCGTCAAGATCGTGACGTACTGAGGGACAAAACAAAACGGGCGGAGACATCGTCCCCGCCCGCCTCGTTTTCGCTCGCCGGCGAACCGGCGCGCTGCGAAATCAGGTGGTCTTCATCTTGTCCGCAGCGTTGTTCATCGTGAGGCTGATCTGCGTACCGAGCGTCTGGAACGCAGCAACGCCTGCAACGGCGATCAGCGCAGCGATCAGGCCGTATTCGATCGCGGTCGCAGCCTTGCTGTCGCGGATCATCTTCATGAAGGATTTCATAGCCGGTCTCCTTAGGTTCCAACTTCACTTTCCCGGTCGACCCGGGATTTACTGGATCGACACTGCAGGTTTACGGTAGGAAACTTTCCAAAGCGTAAACAAAAAATCGAAAAATATTTCGTTTTACTGTGTGTCTCTGAAGCTACATTACCAATAGGGAAACATCGACGACGAACTGCCACATCGCGCTCGTGCGCGCGGTCAGTGCGTTCAGTGCGCCGATCATCGCGATCACGATCAGTGACGCGATCAACCCGTATTCGACCGCCGTGGCCGCCCCGCTATCTGCGGTTAGACTGGCGAATTTCTCCAGAATTCGCTTCATCTTTATGTTTCCTGTTCCCTGGAATTCCGGTTTATGCGGTTACAGGTGTTAACAAATCGCTAGTAACTTGAAGGACCGCCCCGCATGAACTTTCTGTTCGTCACCGCCGCTGCGCTCATCGATCGGGATGGGCGGGTGCTTGTGCAGCAGCGCAGCCAGCATCGCAGCATGGCGGGGCTGTGGGAGTTTCCGGGCGGCAAGGTCGAGCCCGATGAAACCCCCGAACACGCACTCATCCGCGAGCTGCGCGAGGAACTCGGGGTCGAGACGCAGGCCGCATGTCTTGCTCCCGCGGGTTTTGCGAGCGAGGCGCTTGGCGATCGCCATCTCATCCTGCTGCTCTATGTATGCCGCAAATGGCACGGCATCCCCGCGGCGCTGGATTCGGATGGACTCAAATGGGTGCGGCCCGTCGAACTCCACGCGCTCGACATGCCGCCCGCGGACAGGCCGCTGATCGGGCTGCTCGAGGCGCTGGTCTGAGGTCAGCCCTTCGGCTTCAGCGCCGCGGCGAGCGACGTGGTGGCGCTGCCGCGCCGCGCGGGCTTTGGCTGGTCGGGCGCGGGCGCCCAGCCGGTCATGCAGACGATTTCGAACTGCTCCGGGGTTTTGCCATCGGCATCCGCACGCGCGCTGAATGCCTCGTTGGCGGCCGCAAGCCAGCGCCGTGTGAGCGGCGTGCGTTCGCCACGCAGCACATTGGTCGCGCCCATGCCGCGCAAATCGCCAAACAGCCCGAAAATGTCGCGATAGCGCACGACGAGCCGCGCGGTGTCCGCCACGGGCAGCGCGAAGCCCGCGCGGGCGAGGAGATCACCGGCCGAGCGCACATCGATCTGCGGATGGATGCGTGCGTGGAGCGTCTCACCCACCGCCATGTCGGCCGCGAGCATCGCCGCCTTGAGCGCGGACAGGCTGCCATTTCCCGCAAACGCGCCGAGATAGAGCCCGTCGGGCACAAGCGCACGCCTTGCGAGCGCAAGCGCGCCGGGCACGTCGTTGATGCCCTCGATCCCGCCGGCCTGGACGATCAGGTCGAAGCTCGCATCGGCAAAGGGCAGGCGATCCTCATCGCACTGGACCCCGCCAACGCGCCGCGCGAAGGCGCTCCCGGCATCGGCCGAAACGACGGCGATGCCGCGCGCCTTCAGCGCTTCGCCCAGCCTGCCGTCGGCCGCTCCAAGGTCGAGCGCGCGCGTGAAACTGCGCTTCACGCTGTCGAGGCGGTCGAGAACCTCCTCGATCATGTGCGCGCGCAGGAAATCATGCGTGGCGAAATCGGGGCAGGCGCGGTCGCGGCGAAGCCGGCGAAGAGCACGGTCGAAGAGTTCGGGTGATTGCACGCCACGGCTTGTGCATCCTCGTGTTGCATTGGACAAGGGGCGTATGAGGGCGGGGCAGCTTCTATGGCGTGCAATGGCGGGTTTCGCGCTCCCGCCGCGCTGTCCCGGATGCGGCGTGGTGGTAGAAGGCGATCTGCACTTTTGTCTCGAGTGCTGGACGGCGCTCGATTTTCTGACCGGGGCCGGCTGTGCGGCATGCAATGTTCCGCTCGGCGAGGCAGGGGGCGAGGGGCAGTTGTGCGGCCGCTGCCTCGCGGAACGGCCCGCGCATGACGGGGTCCGCGCCGCCGTGGCCTATGGCGCAACCGCGCGGAGCCTGATCCTGCGGCTCAAATACGGATCGCGCCCCGCGATTGCCGAGATGGTGGC
This sequence comes from Sphingobium sp. FW306-1B-F04DB, assembly GCF_058781925.1. Classification (NCBI taxonomy): domain Bacteria; kingdom Pseudomonadati; phylum Pseudomonadota; class Alphaproteobacteria; order Sphingomonadales; family Sphingobiaceae; genus Sphingobium; species Sphingobium sp. FW306-1B-F04DB. The sequence continues at coordinate 27,422 of NZ_JBYSXE010000011.1, forward strand.
AAGCCAACTCGACCGGTATCTCGATCCGCATGGCGACGATATGCTCGTCCCGGTCCCGCTCCATCGCTGGCGGATGTGGGGGCGCGGGTACAACCAATCGGCGCTGATCGCTCGCGCATTGTCGCGGCGCAGCGGCATCCGCCTGTCGCTCGATATACTGATCCGGCGGCGGTCGACCCCGGTGCTGCGCGGCCTTGGCGCCGGCGCGCGTGCGAAGGCAGTACGCGGCGCCTTCGTGGTCGGGCCCCGCGCACGGCATGACCTGACAGGCAAGACGGTCTGGCTGGTCGATGACGTCTATACCAGTGGCGCGACGACCAATGCCTGCGCAGCGGTACTCAAACGCGCCGGGGCCGCACGCGTCATCGTGCTCTGCTGGGCGCGTGTCCTGAACGACGAATATTGACTTTGCCCGGTGCCGAACTCACTTCGGGGGAAAGGAAAGCACCGAAGAATGGCCAAGATCGAAATCTACACCAAATTGTTTTGCGGTTATTGCGCGCGCGCCAAGGCGCTGCTCGCATCCAAGGATGCCGCGTTCGAGGAATATGACATCACGATGGACGCGCCCAAGCGCGCCGAGATGATCCAGCGCGCCAACGGCCGCACCACCGTGCCGCAGATTTTCATCGATGGGCGCCATGTCGGCGGCTCCGACGAGCTTGCGGCGCTCGAGGGCGAGGGCAAGCTCGATCCGCTCCTGCAAGTCTGATCGGAAAGGTCCGATGCGCATAGCCGTTTTGCAGATGACGAGCGGGATCGATCCCGCGCGCAATGCGGCGACGATCGTCACGGCGATCAGGGATGCGCGCGCTGGCGGTGCGGACATGCTGTTCACGCCCGAAATGTCGGGCCTACTCGATCGTGACCGTGAGCGTGCGGCGGGCAGTCTCAGGGAAGGCGATGCGGATGTCGTGCTCGCCTCCGTGCGCGCGGCCGCGGCCGAAACGGGGCTGTGGGTGCATATCGGGTCGCTCGCGCTGAAGGGCGAACGCGAGGACGGGCGCCTGGTCAATCGCGGGTTCGTGATCGACGGCACCGGCGCCGTGCGCGCGCATTACGACAAGATGCACCTGTTCGACGTTGATTTGCCGACGGGCGAAAGCTGGCGCGAATCGGCCGCCTATGCGCCCGGCGAACGCGCGGTGGTCGTGAACACGCCCTGGGCGCCGATCGGACTGTCGGTCTGCTACGATCTGCGCTTTTCCGAACTCTACCGCCGGCTTTCGGATGCGGGCGCGAAGATACTGACGGTGCCCGCGGCCTTTACCGTGCCGACGGGGCGCGCGCACTGGCACACGCTGCTGCGCGCACGCGCGATCGAGTCGGCGTGTTTCGTCGTCGCGGCTGCGCAGACGGGCACCCATGAGGACGGACGCGAGACCTATGGCCATTCGCTCGTCATTGATCCGTGGGGCGAGGTGCTGCTCGACATGGATGAGGGGCCCGGGCTTGGCTTTGCCGATATCGACCTCGCCCGGCTCGACGATGTCCGCGCGCGGATCCCGGTGCTCGCGCACCGGCGCGCGATTCCCGCGCCTGAGGGGCTGCTATGATCGTCTTCGACCTGCGCTGCGCTTCGGCCGGGCACGTCTTCGAGGCATGGTTCGGGTCGAGCGCGGACTATGAGGACCAGCGTGGACGTCGACTGATCGCCTGCCCGATGTGCGGCGACAGCGAGGTGATCAAAGCCGTCATGGCACCCAATGTCGCGGCCAAGGGGAATCGCGGCGGCGATCGCGAAACCGTGCAACTCGCCGCGCATCCGCCCGAGCAGGTGAAGGCGGTGATGGAGGCGCTGGCGCGCGCGCAGTCGACAGCGCTCGAGAACTCGCAGTGGGTTGGCCGGGATTTCACGGATCAGGCGCGCGCAATGCACCTGGGCGAAACCGAGCAACGCAGCATTCACGGGCAGGCCACCGTCGAGCAGGCGCGCGCGCTCGTCGAAGAGGGCGTCGACATCGCGCCATTGCCATTTCCGGTCGTTCCTCCCGAAGCGCGCAATTGACCGCGCGAGGCTGTCGTCCTAACCAGCTTGGCGGCGCGCCCGTAGCTCAGCAGGATAGAGCATCAGATTCCTAATCTGGGGGCCACAGGTTCGAATCCTGTCGGGCGCACCATCACATCCGCAGAAATCAGCCATTTTTTAATGGCACAGTGTGCCAGTTTCGGCACGGTTTGTATCGACATACTGGACAGTTCCATTAGTGGGACTGTCAATCTCAGCGGATCGTATTTGTGGCGCACCACCATTCGTGTTGAGGACAGCGAGGCCTGCGCTCAGGTCCTCGGGATCGAGGTGGGCGTAGCGCTCGGCGGTGATCTTGATGTCCGAGTGGCCCAGCCATTCCTTAAGCCGGTAGATGCCGATGCCGGGGATGCCGTGCTCGGGCTTGCCCTTGATCAGGCGGGTGGCACAGGTGTGGCGTAGCGTGTGCAGGGTGATGTCATCGATCTGCCCGCCGAGGTCGTCCCTGATCTGGTTCCACATGTACCAAGCCATCGCAGGCCGGAGCGGGAAGAACTTGTTCTTCACTGCCTGCTCACGAAGGGCAGGGAGGTCAGCTTGGATAGCATCGGACAGCGGGACCATCCGGGGCTTCTCGCTCTTCGTGGTGAAGTGCTCCAGCATGACGAAGGGGACGACCCGGTCGCCCATCCGCATGGGTACGAGGTTGAGCTCACCGATGCCCAGCGCCTCGTTCAGACGGAAGCCGGTGTCGATCAGGAAGCGGACGAGCTTGGCGAAGCGCCACCACTGGCGCGTGGGCTCCTTCTGACGTCGCGCTTCGATAGCGGCGAAGACCTTGCGCTCCTCGGCGTCGAGCAGCACACGGTTGCGGAAGTTCCGGACGGAGAGCTTGGGGAACTCGGGACGCCCCTTGATCCACTTCTCGCCCGTCTCCGGGTTCTTCCACTTCGCGGCCATCACGAGCACCTTCGACACGCTTTCGAGAAGCCGCTTGATCGTGCCCTCAGCCTTACCCAGCGTCCGGTAGTACGAGACGAGCTCCTCCAGCCACTCGAGGTCGATCTGGTCGACCGCAGTGTCCCCGAAGGCGTCCTTCAGCTGCTTGGCGCGGGACTTCATCGAGTCGTAGGTCTTCACCTTGGCCCAGACGGTGTCGAGGCACAGGTCCAGCCCCTGCCCGAGCGTGAGCATCTGACCAGCCTTGGGCTTCGCCTCGGCGCGGGTAGACTGTACCGGAAGCAGCTGCTTAGGGTGAACCCCAAGTTTCCACAAACGGAACTGTTCAGCGGCCTCGGAGGGCTCGCGGGTATCCAGCGAGATGCGAGGGCCGGAGCCCTTCGCGTCCCGAAGGTCGATGAAGTAGACGCCCGAAGGCTTCTTCTTGAGCTTCATGTCATGCCTTTCCTGTTGCGGCTTGGAGGACTTCGTAGAGGACCCGCTCGCCCTCTTCGGTCAGCGAGAGGGGACGGAGGCGCTTGTTGGTGGGGTCGACACCCTGCTTCAGCCAGCCCAGCCCCTTCGGGAACTGATGCGAGGGCTCCAGCAGGATGCCGTAGGTCGAGTGGAACGTCTTGCCGATTTCCGGATCAGCCGAGTCCCTGATCTCCGAAAACAGGACCTGCTGGCCCATCGCCTCCCGGAAGCCAGCTTCGAGGAAGAACAGAACCTGGCCGAGGGTGGCCCGAGCGGGCATCTTCTCAGCGAGATGCGAGACAGCGCTCGATAAGTTCGCGACGTCGCCTGCGCGTTGCTGCAGCCGCTTCAGAGAGCCCTGCGTCGTCTTCGCGGTCGAGCCACTCTTCGGCGGTGTGGGTGTATCTTTCATGGGCTGGTCCTTCTCGTTGGTCAGGACAGGCTCGAAGGGGAAGCGCATTTCGCTGATATCCAGCATTGTCGTTGTCTCCCTGTTCGTTCCGCTGTCCGCACAGTCCCTCTAGCGGGAAATTGGTGGAAACGGAAAGGTCAATTTTATCAATCAGTATCATTTGAAGAATCCTCGGCGTCTGCCCCTCCGATTAGCCGGAGGACGCCTTTAGAACAAAACAGGAACGTGTAGGAAAGCTCGGATCGACGGTCGTGGTCATTCACGCCGCTCCACGGTCTAATCTTGCCTATCGTCGTGGTGTTCTGAGGTAGCCTGCCAGCCTCAGCTGGGCAGGAGCGCGACTCGGTGGCGATTTCGCTCTTAGCGGGGCGCAGCGACCCTCAGGGCTGGGGTCAGCGTGCCATTCGCTGGTTTGAATATTTGATCAACGTATTCCTCCCTCGCGGAAAGTGGTTGCGGTGATCCGCGAGGTGGTCTGGACGCCCCTCGTTCTCTATTGCCCCATATACCCGTCCCACCGGGTCGCCGGGAGCTGAAAACATGCAAGCTTACATGCCGGTTTATTCCCGCCCGAAGGCAGTCTTCTATTACGCCGACTCCCGACCCAAGGTCGGTCGGGCTCACGCCCTAGCTTGCGGTGTTTTCAGCACCTGTGTTGCCCTTGGCTCGTAGGGCCAAACGAGTCAACAATTGGTTAACAAACTACCAACAGTTCATCGCAAACGCCTTCATACGGGCAACGGCGTTCGGGGCCAGTTTACCGGGATCGGTCCCAAAAATCTCCTCTATCTGCGCCCGGTCGAGCCAAAAGGCTGTCCCGTGGTCCTCCGGCGGGTCAGCCATGAGGATATCGCAGTGCTTCCCACGGCACCTTATCCAGTAGGCAGGCGCGGCGTCCCAGATGAAGCCGTGCTTGGCCGGGTCGGCGATGTAGTTAGCCGCGAGATAGTCGGAGGTGTATCGCCCGCCCTCGCAAGTGGTGGCGAGGAACTGCCGTTGCAGCTGTTCGAAGTGATATGCCTGTATGGCCGCTTGCTGTGCCGCTCGGGCTCGCTTGGGGCCCTGAAGGACGACGAAGGCTCCGGGAAACACGGTAGTTCTCCTTTCATCATTGTTCGGCTATCGCGGGGCCCCTGAAGGAGACCGACGGAATGCTTGAGTGGATTGATGGGGTGTTGCCTTGGGCGCTCGGGGCGCTGCTGGTCTGGGCAGCTTACCGGGCGGGCTTCGCTCGCGGGATGATCACGCTGGCCGAGATGCCCAAGGACGAGGCGCTACGAAAGGTCAGAGACCTGAAGCGCGGGGAAGAGGGCTGGTAGGTCAATCGGCTCGAACGCAGGGGCGTTCGGGTACTGGCCGGTGATCCGGCCGACGTTGGCGTCTCCCGCGCCGTAGGCCTCGGCGAACTGCTGACGCTTCACGGTGTAAGCGCAGGACTGACACATCGACCTACCGGGCTTCGCGGGATTGCCGCAGGAGCACCGCGTCATGCCGCAAGCGCCATGTCAGCCACACCGCCCCACTGCAGGGCCATTGCGTCGGCAATCCCGTCGAAGAACCGGCTGCGCTCTTTGTCCCGGTCTGCTCCTGGCCCCATCTTGTGTACCCGATCCTTCGGCTTCGCGTCGGCGGGTAGGCCGAGACCGGCGCGGGCCTCGTCGAGCGTGCGGTAGGTGGGCTGCAGGGGCTCGAGCCCCTTGAGCCACAGGCAGGTGCGCTTGGTCTCCCAATCGCCATACTCCCAAGGCTGCACCGACTGCGCGAACTCCTCATAGCCCCGGATGCGGGCCTTGGCATATTGGTGCATGACCGGGTTCTCAACCGCGATGCGGGCGACAGGCGCGTTCCAGAGGTCCGAGAACAGGTCAGCGCCATCGCTGAGGGCCCGCCACATGTAGGCCAGCCGCTCGTCACGATCCCAGCCCTTGTAGGCCTCGACGTCGGCGTCAGGGTAGTGCGCCGGGTTCAGCTTGGTAGGCGGCTCCATGAGCCAGCGCACGCCGCTGTTGCACAGGCGGGTGCAGGGCGGGTGGGCCACGATGAGCATGTCCCAGCCCCATGTGAGGACGTCGCGGACGTCCCCGGTTATGTGGCGGTTGCTCCGATCCTCAGCGGGGCGGAGATCGCAGGACCACGCATCATGGCCGAGGCGGTCGAAGGCGCGGCGCACGATGCCTGAGAACTCGCAGGCGACGAGGATTTTCATAGGTGCGGTCATGGGTCAGGCCTCCTTTTCGGCGAGCAGCTGCGTCAGGTAATCTTCGTCAATCGCCGCTCCGGTGCGCTCACGGACGATCTGGATGATCTCCGCGCGGGGCCGGTGGGACACTTTGCGGACGACGTTTCGCATCTCGATGTCGAGATTGGCTTTGGAGAGCGCGATGCGTTTCTTGTAGGACATGGGTCAGGCCTCCAGCTGCTTGAGGGCGGCGGCGGCGAGGCCGTAGGGATCGTCCCGGCCAGCGAGGCCGAGCGTTTCGAGGGCGTTGGCCAATGCCTCGCCCCGTCCAAAGCCGCCCTTCTGAAACTGGCGGGCGACCTGAACGATGACGGTGACGGTGTGGAGGCTCTTTGCGACAGGCTTGGACATAATCAGGCTCCTTTCAGCGCCCGCAGGATCGCGGCGCGGTTCTTTCGGATTTCGACGGTGATGAAGAGGAGGCACCCCGAGGTTATCGTCAGGGTGCCGAGGGTTGCGAGGTAGTGGCCGAGGGTCACTTCGGGTCACCGTACGTGTCGAGGTATTCAGCGGCGCACGCCGCCCCGGCGACCGCAAAGAACGTCTCCCGCGCCTTGCGGTGATAGGTGAGCATCTGGCTGTAGAGCCGGTGCCGCGCATCCCGCTTCTCAGGACCGCGACGGTGGGCCGGATGGATGACCGAAAGGGTCTGGCGGATCACCTCGCGGGGCGTGGCGGAGACGTGGAGGTTCAAGCGGAGATAGGTGCCGTACATGGTCAGGGTTCCTTTCAAGCGAGGGCAGCGGCGAGGCGGACCCAATCGTCCTTGCGGTTGTTCCAAGGGTGCATCTGCAGGGCGGCGGCTTGGGCCCGTCGGACATTCGAAGGGTGGCGAAGGGTGCGGGTGATCTCCGCTTCGATCTCTTCGCGGCTCGCTCCGGCGTCGAGGGCGTGCTGGTAGGCGGTCTTGTAGGACATGGGTCAGGCTCCGAGGTCAGACAGGGGAACAAAGGGACCGCCAAAAGACGCGCCGAGGTCGGGCCGGTCGGCGTAGGCCCAGACGGGCCAGACACCCCATCGAATAGGCAAGCCGTTCTCGCCCCAAGCGTGCTCACGTACTTCGTAGCGGACGACGACGCGGTCGCGCTGGAGATTGGAGGGCCGGAAACCAGCGAGGTGCGTCGCTTTGGCGCGCAGAGCATCAACGGCGTTGCGATCTGTCAGGCTGTACATGGCTTAGGACCCCTTCACCCGGCGGATGGTGACGATTGCGTGCGGCTGTTTCTCCGAGACGTCCTCAGCCAGCGCCTCGGCGACGATCTCCGGCAGGCGGCTCCCGAAGGAGCGGCCATCGACATAAACTTGGAACATGGAACAGTCTCCTTACTGGAACTATCAGGCGGCGTTGCGGGCGAAATTCGCCTTACCGGCGGAGCCGTGGGCGGCGATCTGGACGGACGCGCGGGCCTTGCCCGACGTCCCCATGCAAGCGCGGCACGAGGCGCAATCGGTCTTCTTTCCAGCTTCCTCCGAAGCAGGGCAGATCACCTCAAGGCCCTTGACGTTCTCGCCTGCCTCAGCGGTAACCCGAAAGGTGCGGTAACCGGAACTGTGGGCCTCAGCCATATCGGCAAGGCTATCAGCCGACGCCATGACCAGCCCCGACCACTGGCGGTCAATCGAGCGCCACTGATGAGTATAGCCCGTCCATCCTGCGGCGCGCTTAGTGACGACTTTCCAGAGGGCATAGGGAGCGGCGGCAGGGTCCCCGTAGGTCCCGAGGCGCACCATACGGCCCTCGAACAGGGCAGCGGCGGTGAACGCGTCAACCTTGGGATACACGCCGCGCTGAAACGCTTTCCAGACCGTGCTAGGCCCGTGGATCAAAGTGACGTAGCAGGACCGACCCTTGCCCGTCCCATCGCCGCGATGCGGGCAGGTTCCGCAGATGCTGGCGTCATCCCCCGAGCGCACTGCCTCGATAGGGTTCATGTCGGCGCGAAGGATATACGTCTGGACCATTGCGCCGGTCTTGGCGTTGCGGCTTGCCTTGGCCAGCCCTGAGGCGATGACGACAATCGGCTTGCCGTCCAGCTTGCTAGGGCCCTCATACAGGATGACGCCCGGTGCGCGGCGGAGGGCTGCGAGATCGACGGCAGCGGTGTTTTCGGTGAACGTCTGGAACATGGCGGTTATCCTTTCAATCAATCAAACGGAACAATCAGAAATTCCAAGGCTTGGCGTTGTAGTGCGCAGCCAACTTGCGGGCTTCCCGCTTGCCGCTGACAGGGTATTCGTCGCGGCGCGTCCGCTGCCCGTTCTCAAGCCAGTAGGTGACTAGGATCGGGCCAGCCTTGCCGCCGGTGTAGTATTCTGCGGTGAGCATGATGGTTCTCCTTCAGTTTCCGAAAGCGCCCCGATGGACGCCTTAGGAAACCGGCGGGTGCTATCATCCCGCTTGTGGTTTCGTGCCGCCGGGATCGAACCATTGGCCGGGATGCGGGATCAGTCCGCACCAATCACGACCCCCGAATACTCCGCCAGTCTCGTCTGAAGCGGAGCGCCGGAGCGCCGCCTGTCCCTCTATGCTTGGCCGGGTCAGGGTGGCCGTGCCGGTCAGTGTCTCGCTGCCGGTGATTGGCTTAGACAGCATTCCAATCGTTCTGTAAACCCCACAATTCCAAAAAACGCACAATCAGGGCAAACTTTTTTCAAAAGGCTAGGACTTCTGCCGCCTTGCGGGATGAAAAAAAATGCAGGGCGCAATCCTCCGGTCCTCAGTCGATAGCCAGGAGATAACAGACACCCGCGCGCGAGGCTGCGCCGATGGTGTGCCGCCAGTGTGCCGCCAGTGTGCCGATGGATGATCGAAGGATGACCGGCGGATGAAACAAAGCAGGGCATAGCGGAAGGACGCGCGAACCAATCAGGACAGGCGAGGCCCTGCGGCTCTCCTCCGGCCCTCCTGCCGTGACATGGTGTGCCCTGCACCATCACAAGCGAGGCAATCAGCGGCTTTGCGTGCAAGTGTGCCAACCAATCGTGCCAGATCAGGGCGATAGGGCTCGAGCCCATACGCCCCCTTGCGGCCCATAGGAGGTGCCCTGCGGGGGTAGGCGGCTTGTGGCAGGGTGCCCCCAAGGGGGGAGCCCGCGTGCGGTCGTGGGTGCGTATGGTGCTTCGGAATTTTGTAGCAAAATCAATCGGGACCCAACGGGTGCCAATTAACCCTCACTCTCGGAGGGCCCCTATCCCCCGGTCACATATCTATAGTGTACCTATAGTGTCCCTCAGGAATCCCGATTGAGGTCCTCAGGTAGGTCGTAGGAGAGGGGAGGGAGTGTTCTCCTTCTCCCCCTCTCCATCAACGCCTCACAGGTCTCCCTCGGCCTCTCCTTTGGCTCACCGAAGACTGCCGCTGGGACTGACCGACGAAGTGGGAAGAGAAGAACGATGCCTCCCACTCCCGCTCCTTCTTCTTGATGATGTCCCTTTCGGCCTTGCGGGCGTCGAGGCTCATGTACTCGACCCAGTGCTTCACAGCCATCGCGAGCACGTCGACACGGTCATCGTGCTTCAGAGCGCCACGGGCGGTGGTCATGTGGGTCAGCTGATAGAGCCCCGAGCGTACCGCTTCGGACTTGAGGTCTGCTCGGACGACCGTGGTGTCGATGACCAGCCGGTGCTGGGCAAGGACGGGTGCCAGGGTGTCGATGATCCTCATCTCCTTCTGGCCGACCGACCGCTCGTCTTCGATGACGACGGGACGGCCCACCTTGGAGAGGTAGGGCTCGAGGAGCTTGCCGAACATGCCGTCGCCGAAGTTGGCCTCGGTGACGATCAGGTTGACCTCTTCCTCCTTGCTGATCTCCGCCAGCCTCTGGAGGGTTGCCTCGCCGTACCCGTCACGGAACCCGCCCCACCGCCTCACATAGATGAAGCCGTGGAGGAACTTGGTCACGACGTAGGTGGTCTCGTCCTTGCCTCGACCCGAGGGGTCGATGTGCATGACCGAGCCGCCATACGGCAGGTACTCCGAGGAGACCGTCATAGGCCGGTAGAGGCGGTCGCCGTCGAAGCCGATGTTGTCGATGTCCTTCCACGCCAGATCGGGCGAGGAGGTCCAGACGACACGGGCGGGGGCGATCTTTGCGTCCACGTCCATGCAGATCAGGTTGCGGAGCTTCAGCGGGTATCTCTCGGCATCCGACAGGGTCGTGTCGAGCATGAACTGGAGCATGTAGCCAGCGGCCCGATACTCCACCTCGCGCTCCATCAGGTCGATCTCGTTGAACCGAGCGTCGTCCGTCGGGGCTCCGCCGAGGGTGCTGCCCTGCGCTTTTTGTAGTTCGGGCTTGGCGAGGATGTCGGCCAGGAGCATGGGAGCGAGGAAGCCCCCGTAGTTGGCCAGCTTCTCCACCAGAGGATACCGAGCAGGCCAGATGCGGACCTCGTAGCCCTTCTCAGGGAGGTCGCGGTACACCGACTGTTCGCTCTGGGGGGTCCCGAGGAAGATGATCTCGGAGTCACCCGGCTTCAGGAGCGCGGCGTACTCACCGATCTGGCGCTTGAGCTTCTCGCGCATTCCCTCCGTCTCGGAGTTCTTCACCACCTCGACGTCGTCGGAGATGATGATGTCGGCGCGCGAGCCGGTCAGCTGGCCGGTGATACCGACCGCTTTCACCGACGGGGACTTGTCGGCCTTGGCCGGTCCCACGTCGAAGGCGAGCACGGACTGTCGCTGGCCCTGCTTGGGGCGGAGCTCGTCCCACAGGCCGTCTCCCGCCTCGTGCTCGATGATCTGTTTGATGAAGGTCGCGATCTCGGTCGCGAAGGCCTCGTTGGCCGACACGATGAGCACGCGCTTGTTGGGGTCGCGCCACAGTCGCCATACGACATAGGCGGCGGTGAGGAACGTCTTGCCGACGCCCCGGAACGCCTGAATGAAGCGGCGCTTGCCGCCCTCCGACAGGAACCTCGCGATATCCAGCTGAACCCTTGTGGGCTGTGGCAGGAACAGGACGCGGGTCCAGACGTACCAGATGAACTTCAGGAACGAGCCCTGAAGGATTTCTTTGGAGGACACAGGGTCTCCTCGGGAATGGGGTCAGAATGGCAGCAGGAGCCCCGTCAGAGCATTGTGAGGCTTCTGGAGCACTCAGGTTACCGGAAGTGTTCCGGGGGGCTCTGACGGGGCTGTGAGGGCTGCTCTAGTGGCGGAGCTCGAGAGCGGTCTGGTCTAGGTCCAGATCGCGGAGCTCGTTAGCCAGGGTGTCGACGCGGGCGGACGCCGCCGGGGCGTCGATGCCGTTGTCCTTGAGGAACTTCAGGGCCTGCGAAATCAGCTGGGGACTGATGCCCTCGTCGCTCTCCTTGGCCTTCTTGATCTCGTCGGTGAGCGTCTGGGCCACGAGGCCGTGCAGTGCGTCGACCAGATCGGCTGATGCGCGGCTCATGGGTGGGCCTCCTGTCGTGCTTCGACACGCGCGAGGGTCTCGCGGGTGACCGCCAGTTCCTTCGTCAGTGTGTCCATGCTCTCGTCGAGCTTCTCGATGCGAACGATGCGCTCGTCATGGCGAGCGATATCCACCTTGTTCGCCAGCGTCGTGCCCCCGATACCGAGAACGGCAGCGGAGGCAGCGGCGAGGATGAGGTGGTCCTTCAGGGCGCTGAAGTTCACTTGACGCGAACGCCGAGCGCCACAGCAGCAGCTGCGTCAACATTCATTGGGGGTTCCCTAGGTTATAAGGGTTGGCTGTAGTCGTGGTGGATGGTTTCGACCAAGCAGTTGGGGCCGTAGATGACAGCCCCGGTGTTGTCGGTGATCTTGCACCGATAGGTGCCGTAGGCGGTGATATGCCGCCCCTCGTTGGGCAGGCCACGCGAGAAGGCGGTGCTGGCAGCGTTGGGGTTAGTCGGACTGGCGGGCGAGCCGGACACGTACTCCCACACATAGGTGTAGGGGGCTGTGCCTCCGGTGACGGTGCCTGCTACGGCATGGGTAGTCACGACCGTGACAAAGCCACTGCCGTACATGCCGTCCTCGCCCCAAACGGAGGTCGAGCCGCCGCTGACCGCTAACGCACCCGCGACGACCTTCCAGACACCGTTGTGGTTGGTCCACACCTCGGCCTTCTTCCACGTCCCGTTATGGTTCGTCCACGCTTCGGCCTCCCTCCAAACACCGTTGTGATTAGTGTGGAGGGTCATGTGATCTTGAGCCAGATGTCTCCGTTGGTGCCGCCCGAGGGGGCAGCGGTGGAGACGGTGATGGCCGCGCTCTGCTTGGCGGGGTCCATATGGAAGGCGTGACCGCCTAAACCGTAACGGGTGATAGTGCCATTCACCTGCACATGCGTGTTGAAGTAATGGGCAGGACGATCGGTCTGGTAGTGACAGAACCCGGAGTTTAAGGGGCCTATGTCCAAGAAGCCGTACAGCGAGGTAATCCGGGTGGCCCCTTCCGCCGTGCCGCCGAGTGTGGACGTACCGCCAAGGAGCGCCGTATATAGCCGCGTCCGTGCACCGGGGAGGTGGTACTCCGAACCATCGAAGTACAGGTATCGGTTTTGAGCTTGCGGCCCGAGGTAGATAACCCCGGTGTTGTTCCCACGATTGGCGATGAAATCGCGCGCGTAGAAGTCGCCAGTGTTTTGTAGGGTGGCGAGGACAGTGCCGTCCGTCTTTCGGAAGTACAGCAGCCCGCCGACATCGACGTAGCCGTTCGCAGCGTTGTGGTGTAACCGTAGGCCGCTTGTGCTGCCTATGTAGAGGTCGCCCACCGCCGTGCCGTTGTTCAGGACGACATTTGTTGCGCCGATGGTCAGAGGACCATAAGCCGACGAGTTGCGGTTGTAGGAGACAAGGTAGCTAAGTCCACCGCTCTGCCCGATCTCTGCGCCGAGCTTGTAGGCGTCTCCCGAGGCCGTCTCACCATACCATCCGGTCGCCCGGATGCCCCCGTGGAAGCGCCCATGGCCCCCGGTGGTGATCCCGCCGAGAACTAGGTCGCCAGAGACGACCCCACCCGCCAGTGGGAGGTAATTCGCGGGGTTGAAGATACCGTCATGCCATACTTTGCGCCACGGTCCCCAAGCGGTCCCCGAAGTGGCCTGCCGGATGGCCATACCGTCCCCGAAGGAAACCTGCGAGGGCCAGCCGCCGGAGCCTCCCGCAGTGTCCCACCCGGCCACCGTGAGGATGTGCGAGTAGGAGCCATTGGCGGAGACTGGTGGACTGCCGACACTCGTGGCGAGCTTGAAGTCGAACGACAGGCGGTTTCCTGCTTTGCCTTGAGGCTGGTCGTTCGTGTTGCGGTCGTCAACCGACTGGAGACGCGTGGCGTAGTCAGCCGAGACGGCGTTACCGCCGATAGGGAGATAGGCGTGGGTGTGCCCGACGTTCGACTTGCCGTCGAGCGCGGTCTGCAGCCCGCTGACGTCTGCAACCACATGGATGTGCGACAGCGGAGCTTTACCGGCCAGTTGGGTCGTCATGGTGGTCGCGAAGTTCGGGTCGTTCCCGAGGGCCGTTGCGATTTCCCTCAGGGTGTCGAGGGTGCCGGGAGCAGCATCGACGAGCGCGTTAAGCTGGGCCGCGAGCTCCGCCTTGGTGGCGAGTAGGGCCGGGTTGATCGACGATGCATAGCCCTGCGCCTGATCGCGGGCGACCAAGGTGGCCGCTTTGGCAACCAAGGTGTCGTCGCGGGCCACGGTGGTTTCGTCGCGAGCGGCGACGGTGATGTCGCGGGCCGCGAGGACCGTTGCGGTATTCGTACCGACGTTCCCCTGCATCGTCGAGACCTGAGCCCAGTACCACGCGGTCTGGTTCTGGTAGGACAGGGCGAGGTCTCGCGCCTGCTGCGCCTCAGTCTTGAACTGGGCTGCGAGGGACTTGCTGGCCTCCGCCCGGTTCGCTTCGGAGAGCGCAGACGCCGCCTTGGCGACAGCCTCGTCCCGCGCAGCAGCCGCAACCGCAGCTGGGCCACTCACGGTCGACGAGAGAAGGGCGACGGACGGGTAGAGCCCCGAGCCACCCTTCGAGTCGCTCAGGGGATACTGGCCGTCCTCGTTGGGGCCTCCGGTGGCGGTTCCGCCGAGCCAATCGCGGAACTGATCCTCGCGGGTCTTCCACTGATCCAGCAGCGCGTTGATGCGCGCCACCAGCTGGGCGTTGGTTTGATAGAGCTCCGCCAAGGAGGCCTCCTGTTATGCTTCGGGGTTCTGGTTCACTTCCGGGGGAGCCGGAGGATTGGCTTCGGCGTACTGCAGGATCGCGCCGATCTGCCCGAGGGCCTGCTCGATCTGCTTGTTCTCGTCGGCCAGGAGCGCCTTGCGGGCGAGCAGCTGGACCTGTTGGGTCTTGAGGTCTTCGAGGTTCATGGATGTCCTTACAGGTAGTTGTTGGGGTTGTAGCCGATACCACCGCCGCCACCCCCGCCGGTCGGGCCGGTGCCCGCCGCCGCGCTGATGGAGAACTGCTGGAAGGCCACTCGAGAGAGCTCCTCGACGAAGCCGAGGCGATGGGTGAACGAGACGAGCTCGGAGTTGACCGACTTGCGGGTCTGCAGCGTGAAGGACTGAGCCACACCCGCCTGCGAACCCGACAGGGCGCGGAGACAGATGGGCGAGCCCTCGTCGTTGATGCGGACCTCTGTGCCCCCGGAGCCGCCATAGATCGACGTACCGTCGGCGCGCACGATCCGCAGGAAGAGCCGAGTGGATTCCGCCGAGCATCTTGCGAAGCAGCTGAAGTCGACCTTCAGGGGCTTGCCGTGCTGTGGCGTAATCGAGACCGTGGCCACGTTGACCCAGACGGAGGTCGAGTTCGAGTTGATCGCGCCGTCTGCGAAGAAGGCCGAAGCCTGCCCAACCGCGCCGTCGCCAAGCTGTCCCGGCCCGAGCCCGCCCCAGACCAGACGGTCTGCGGTGATGGTCCCGGCGGTGATCCGCGAGGCGTGGAGGTCGGTGATGTAGGCCGAGTTGATCTTCACGACCCCGCCCTCGACGAGGAAGGGGTAGACGTAGTTGCCGTTCACCGCGTTGATGATGCGGAACTTGTCGACCATGACCGTGAAGTCCGACGAGCTCCCGTCGTTGTTCATCACGATGCCCGAGATATAGCCGTTGGCGTTCAGCTGGATGCCCCAACGGGACAGTAGGCCGTTCGTCGAGGACTGCAGCGTCGAGATCGAGGCCGTGTGGCCGTTGACCGTCGAGCTCACCACGCTGATCTGCGAGGCGTTGGCGCTGTCGCCGTTCGCCCGTGCCGTGGCCTCGTTGACGATGGCCGCGTTGGTGTTGCCGATGGTGGCGTCCAGACCCGACAGGCGGGTGACGAGGGACTGGCCGTTCGTCAGGATCACCTTGCTGTCATCGAGGAGCCAAGCGGTGCCCGAGGGGTTCCTTGCGCCCATGAGGGTGAAGTTCGTCGCGAACACGCTGTCCTGCGTCGACCGGGCGGATGCCTCGGTGGTGATCGCCGCGTTGAACTCGCCGCGCAGCGTGGTGCCCAGCTGGGTCCGTGCGGTCGCCTCGGCAGAGATCGCCGTGGCCCTCGCGCTTTGCTCGAGTGTGATGGCAGCGGCAGTCTCAGCACGCAGCGTGGCTGCGAGTGAGGTCCGTGCGGTCGCCTCGGCAGAGATCGCGTTTGTCCTGGCAAGGATCTCGGCTTGGATCGCGGCAGCATTCTCGCCGTCCTTGGCGGACAGGGCACTCATGCGCTGTGCGAAGCTCTCGGTCGGGCTGACCTTGACGCGGTTCATGTCTACGATGAAGGCGGAGTTGTCCCCGCTCTTCGCGCCGATGACCGCTAGGGTGGCGGCTAGTGCCGTGTCACCCGCGACGCGCTGGTCGGCCTCGTTCTGGATGATCGTCGCGAGCCCGGTTCCGTCCTCAAGGTTGGCGAGGGCGTCGACCAGACCGACGAGGGCCTCGTGGTCGCCACGGAGGTCGTTGAGCGCGCTATCGAGCGCCGCCGTCTGTCCCGCTTGTTCCAGCAGGGTCCCGCCGTGGCTGTCGATGGTGATGCCGTGGACCGCGATCTGTGCCGCGTTGCTGTCGATGTCCTCAATGCGCTGATGGAAGTCGGCGAGGACCTGATCAGCCGCGACGAGCGAAGCGATCTGGTTGGCGGCGTCCTCGGGGGTGATGACGATGCCACCAGCTTCCCCGATGCGGACCCGCGCCTTGTAAATGGTTCCGTCGTAGAGAGCCTGAAGCTCCTGCTGCCGGAACAACAGCTGCCGGACGGCGATGTTCAAGTCCTCGCTGGTGAGGACCGCGCCGTTCTGAAACTCGACCAGCGGACCCTCGATAGGGGTCGCGCGGTAAACAACGACAATGGCCCCGGAGGATGCAGGCGACGTCAGCCGGAGCCGAGCGTCGTTGATCCACTCGTGAACAACGTGAGGGATACCATTGATGACCACCTTGACGTGGGTCCGGTTGATGAACGGGAAGGGGACGTCATAGTCCCGCTGGCCCGCCTCAGCCGTGTATTCAATCAGGGGGTAAGTCAAAGGTATCCCTCGCTAGTTATTCGATGTCGATGTACTCCCCGAACTCTTCGTAGGCGTCCTTCTCGGCGCTTTCCGTTGCTTCGGTGACACTCTGGCCTTCTTTGATGTATGCTTCGAAGGAGGCGTAACCGGCACGCTTGGCAGCGTAGGTCGGGTCTTCCTCATCGAGCAGTTCACGGGCCGGTTTGTTGAAGTCTCGGACGACCTCCGCGACCATCGACTGCTTGCCCTCTTTGGAGCCCATCAGTTCGAAGTCCTCGGACATGAAGAGGTCCCGAAGGGCCTCCCTCAGGTTGCGTCCCTCACTGTCCATCGCCTCGTGGCCCCGCAGTTCCCGCAGCCTGTTCAGCTGCGTGCCGGTCAGCCGGAACCCCGCAGGGTCCGTCCGCTTGAAGTCGGTGAGGTCGATGCCAAGGTCCTTGAGGGTCTGCCCGACGTCGTCCAGCGTGTCGTTCGACAGGCCGACGGTGACGCCGAGATCACGCCCCTCAATCTCATCCCCGAGGATGTTGCGCTTGTCCGGCAGGAGGTAGCCAAGGCCCACGACGTTTCGCTGGACCTGATCCATGATGGACGATGCCTCCGGCGCGTTCTCGCGTAGGGTGTCGTTGACGAGCTTCTGCGTCCCGCCAAGGGGGACCAAGCGCGCGGACACGGAGCCCGCGATCTTCTCCATGACGGAGGGACCGCCGGTGCCACCCGAGACGACCTCAATGAGTTCGCTCAGGCTCTTCAGGTAGCTCTTGGACAACACTGCGTCCTTGAAGCCCCACCCGAGGGCGGCTGTGGCCTCCCCAAGCGCCTGATCGTAGTCGCGGTATTGCTCGTAATCGTGGAAGCCTTCCCGCGCCGCCTGGCCAAAGGTCGCGCCGACAGCGAGTACCGTCGAGAACGGATCGAGACGACCGAACTCGGCATGGAAGTCGCCGATCTGGATGCGGTTGGGCGGATCACTGTCGATGTTCTTGGTGTTGGTCCAGCCACCGTTAGTGACCTTCACGACGCCCGCAGCGCCGAGCATGAGGCCGATGGCCTGCAGGGTGGTCCCCAATTCCATCTGGGCTTGGAACATCGCGGCCTCAGGACCTCCCCGTCGGAGGATGTCCTTCCCTTCCTTGGTGAACTTGCCGAGCATCGTGTAGTTACCGAGACCCACCTCGAGCAGGCGGATAGGCGTCTTAACGTAGGGGAAGATCACGCCGAGCTTGTCGAGCCCGAGCAGCTGGGCGCTGGCCTTACCGACCTTCGTCTGAGGTCCGTCGAGGAACAGCAGCTTGTTTGCTTCGGTCTCCGCCAGTGCCTTACGGCTCATCCAATCGGAGACCTCAGGGGTCATGTCGCTGTTGCGAAGGATCGACTCCTCCGCTCGTGCCCACATCTCCTCGTCGGGGAGCTCCGCCTTCTCGCGGCCACGCCGCTTGACGAACTCGCCCAGATCATCGGGACTAAGCCCGAGGTCGAGACCTTCGCGTGCGGCAGAGCGTGCAGCCAGCGCGTACTTCTCCTTGAACAGGACGAAGTTCCGGCCCCAATCGTCGACCGCTCCCGTGAAGAGCTTGCCAGACGCGGTGCCGAGGGCGTCCACGGTGTTGACCGCGACCGCGCCCGTGCGCTGAAGCCCAGCCCAGAGCGGCGCAAAGCCCCCCTGCGATGCGAGTTCGTCCATGCGCGCGTTGAAGCCGTCGAGGTCGTTGACCCGAAGGCGACGCCCCGGATTCATCGAGCTCACGTCCCGGATTTCAGTCTTGATCGTGCCCTTGGCCGCAATCGCCCGCTTGGATGCCGAAGCCTTCGCACGGACCTTACCGGACCCGAAGCCTGCCCCGGCGACACTCTCGACGCTGTCGAACCACTCGTACTTGACGCGGTCGAGCATGACCTTGAGGCCGTGGAGGTGGGCCTGCCAGTAGACCGACTGCGATGCTTCCAGTTCCGCCCGAAGCGCAATGGCTTCGAGCTCGTGGCCATCGCGGGCCATCTTCGCGGCCATCCAGCGACGGCTGAGGTTGTTCCGGAAGGCGTCGTTGAGCACGACACCGGCGCTGTTGAACACAGCGGTGACCGGCGTCAGGCCGTTGGATTTCAGGAAGGCTTCGAAGGTCCCCGCCGTGCGGGTGAACATTCCGACCGCCTTGCTCCGACCCTCGTTGGACAGGACATCCATCACCTCGCTCAGGTCGTCCCCGGTGCGGAGGCGGTTGAGCAGGTTCTTCAGTCCGTCAGGGCCGAGGTTGTTGAAGGTCTCTTCGAGCTTACCGGTCAGCTGGACCTGATCGAGCTCCCATGCCGCGTCGGCGGCGTCGTCGAGTAGGCTGTTGGCCTCCTGTCCGATCTGCAGCTGGCGACCCTGATTGGATCGAACGGCAGCACCCGCGTTATAGACGTAGAGCGCTCGGCCCAGCTTCTGCTTCAGGGTCTCAAGCGCTCCCTCGGTGCCCCCGCTGAGGGCCTCGAGATATTCATCACGGGCACGGACGGCTTCGATGCCAGCGCGCGACTGCATGATCATGGCGACCCGCGCGTCGCGGATGCCCTGACCGCTGCGCTCCATAATCCCGGCGATCTGGTCGTCCTCGAACACTTCGTGGATGTTCTGGCGGACGTCCGCGTCAACCTTGCGGGTGCTCACGGTGCGACTTGCGACACGGTCGGCGAGGGACTCGTGGATTTCCTCAAGAGCGTTGATGGCGCGCAGGAGCTTGTCCGGCGCGGTCTCGACGTCCGAGAGGTCGACATTGAGGATCGAGCGGTAGTGCGGATCGTCCAGCAGGTCGCCGGTCTCTTCCGCCTGCTCGATGCGTGACATCATGGCCGCAGCCTCGTCGTCGGTCATCGTGGTGATGCGCCTCTGCGCCGCCTCGATTGCAGCCTCCGGGGCGTCCTTCAGGGCCCTGCTGGTGACCAGCGCGCCTTCCTCGGGAACCTCGTCCAGCACCCGAGCGGGTCCTGCGGGGGTCGAAGGGGTTTCGTGGGCGACCTGGGCGGGTGCTTCGGGAGCTTCCGGCTTGGGGGCCTTGGACTTCAGCCGGACGGCTGCGACCTTGCTGACGCCCTTGGCAATGACCCCGCCGGTGGTACCGAACGCGATGCCCCAAGGGATCATGCGGACGCCGTCGCCGAGCATCCCACGGATGTCGGTCTTGTCCGAATAGCCGATGCCGCCGATGAACCCTTCGACCCCGCCGAGTGCGGCGAGACCCTTGACCGAGCGTACGCCTGCGCCGAAGGGCACCGCCATGCCGCCCGCGATCTCCGCCGGGGCAATGTCGCCGAAGCGGGTCTCGATGCCGTTGCGCTTGCGCGCTGCTGCAGTCTCGGCCTGGACGGCCCGTTGGTTCTCGGCGTAGGTCCCGCGACCACGGTTGGTGCGCTGGACGGCCTCCAGCTTGTCCGAAAGCCCGAAGGTCGCGCCGGTGACGGCTAGACGCTTGTTCTCGCGGATGCGCTGCGCGGTCTCCGGGGAGAACACGTCGACCAAACCGATACCTATATCGAGACCAAGCTCGACGCCGTGTATCCCCCCCGACATCGTGCGTGAGGCGTCGTCAACGAACCGGCTCCATGCGGTGCTCTGGCGGAGCTCGCGTGCGCGGGCCTGAACGTGAGGGCGCGGAGCAGCCCGTGGCTGGACCCGACGAGGGGCTTGCACCGTCTTGGTCTTCGCCTCATCGGCGTCGACCTCTCCGGCGGCTTGCGCCCAATACTTGTCGTACTGATCTGCCACGGGGGCTCCTTCTTACTTCTTGAGGTTGTACCTGCGGATGAGCGCGCGGTTGGCTGCAGGGATAAGCTGAGTGAGGTCGCGACGTGATGGTGTCAGCGTGTTGCGACGCATGGCCGCAGCTGCTGCTGTCGTTTCCTCCACAGCCGCACGTTTCTGAGCGGCAGGGATGCGGGACCGTTTGATGCGGTCCTTGGTGCTGGCCTCCCAGCCCTTGATCTCTTCGAAGGCCTCCTTGCGGGGGCCTGCGTCGAGCCCCTTGAACAGGTTGAGGTTCGTCCGGAACTTGGCGAGCTTCTTGAGGCCACCGGGGCCAGAGCCGAAGCCGCCTTGCCGGTACAGGTCGTTGCCTGCGACGGCGGCGTTCTCGGGGCTGATGCGCCCTTCGGAGACCATGAAGATGAGCTCGTCGCCTGCGCCCATGTCGTCGCTGTCATTGTTCCTGCGAGCAGCTGCCGCCGCCTCTCGCGCATCCGCCTCGGCCTCAGCCTGCAGACGGTTGACCACGCTGTTGGCGAAGCTGGCACTGATCTCGCCACGGCCTCGCGCCGCACGAATGTCCGCGATGGAGGGATCGCGGCCCTGCGTGAAGCGGTCCAACAGCGCGTTCTCGTGCTTGTCGTGGAGCTCCCGCTCGGCCTCTTCGGTCTTCGCGTCGATCCTGCGTTCTGCCTGACGGCGTGCCGTTCGGATCGCATCGAGCTCCTTGCCGGAGAACGACGGGGTCTTCCCATCGGCTCGCTTGGAGTTCAGGAGGCCGTCGTAAATCTTCAGCGTCTCGGTGCTCGTGGGGCTGGCGTCCTCGGCCTCGTCTGCGGCGTTGAACGCCGTCTGGATCACGAGAGCCTTGGCCTCATTGAGATCGGTGCCCGGCAGGAACTTGCCGAGGGTCTCCTCGACGTTCATCCGCCCCGCCACGACGTCGGCCTTGATGTTGTTCACGATGCGCCCGTTGTGTTCGTCGCGGGTCCGCTCGGTGATCTTGGTGCGGGCCTGCTCGAGCAGCTTCTGGCTGTCCGCACGGTAGCGGTTGGCAATCGCTGCATAGGCTTCAGGAGACCCGAGGTTCTTGCGGGTGCCGTCGGGGTTGAAGAGAAATTCCTTCATCCCGGCCCCGACGATCTCGTCGATGTCCTCGATATCCGCTGGGTTCTCAGGATCGTTCAAAGCGGCGTCGGCACGCTCACGCACGGCGGCGAAGGTGGTGTTGTAGCCCTCCTCGGCCTTGGCGACGTCCATCGCACGCCGGTAGCCCTGATACTTCCTCTCAAGCTCGGGATTGACGGTACCAGTGGCGGCGTCCAGCGCGCCCTGCGCCTCGGCTTCTCCGTCCAGACGGTCGTGCCGCTTGTCGACGAAGCCCTGAACATCCTGTGCGGCCTTGTTCACGCCGCCGAAGATTTCCTCCAGCTGACGCGCGGCTGCATCGCTGCGCGAGGCGTTCCGCATGTCGGCGGCGACAACCCGCGTGGGCGTGTCGGTGATCCGACGGTTGGGCAGGAGACCGTCACGGTTGTTCGTGATGCGGTCCTGCTGGGACTTGCGGCCCTTAACTTGCGAGAGGTCCTGAGCCATTACCTAGCCTTTGCGTTTGCGATGCCTGAGGCACTCGAGGCAGCAGCGGATGCCAATTGAATGCCAGCACCGAGCGCCGTCGGCTTGGAAATCCGGGAGCGCATCGAGTTCGCCTCGGCGTCCCCGGCGGCGATCCGGCTCTCCATGTTGGCGAGCGAGCGGTCGTTCGAGAGTTCGTTCTGCATGGCGCTGTCCATGAGCAGCTGATCGACGGCACCGGAGTTGAGCGCGAGGCCTGCCTCACCGGCAGCGGTCCTGATGCGGCCCTGCTCACGGCGGGCGGCGCGGTCGCGCTCGAACATTTCGGCGGAGGCCGCGAGGCGGTTCTCCTCGGCCATGACCTTCTGCTGCGCGTCGATGGCCTTGGTCTGGGCCTTGTAGGTCTGGACCTGACCGACGATGCTCGCCGCCGTCGAGGCGACGGTCGTCACGGCAACAGCGATTGCCGCCGTCACTGGATCACACATATCTGGTCCTTGCGAAGATATGGAACGGTCGACGCTCGGGACCGAACTCGGGGATGTGCCCGATGGTCTCGTAACCCGCCCAGCGCAGCCAGCGTTGGGATAGCTCGTTGCGGGCGTCGATGTAGTTCCAGAGGATTGGGTAGGCCGCGTTGAGCTCGTCCGTGACCGGACGGGTCTTCTTGGCGATGGAAATGCCGTAGCGGCGAATGTCTTCGGTCCCGAGCATCCAGACGATGCCGACGCCCTCAAGGGGACCGGGGGCGGCTCCATAGATCGCGGCAGGAACCCCGTCGGGCCTCGTCACGACCCAGGCGTGGGTCGAGAGTGCCAGTGAGGTGGCGAGGGCCGTCAGGGGGTCGAGACCGGACATGGCGGCAACCTCGTCGAGGTCGCTCTGCCGGAGATTGTCGGACAGGTGCGCGAGCCACTCCACGACCCGCTGGTCGTTTTCAGGCAACCGAAGGTCGTGGAGATGGATCACTGCTTGAAGGTCCTGTTCGTGTAGAAGCCCTCCCACTCCGCCGAGACGAAAGTGGACCCGACATGGGTGTCGTTGCTGAGGGCAATGCGGGCCTGTGCTGCGTCCCCGTAAATCTGGAAGCTGTAGCTCCCGGTGTGATAGATGGGACGGTTTAGCTGGAGGCTCGCCGCGCCCACCACCTTGCCCGTGAACTCGGCCAGCTTGGCCGGTACGATGGACTCGATGTTGGGATCGAGTGCGCTGCCGTAGGGCTGCACCTCGGTCTTGAAGTACGCGGTGTCGGTGTAGTTGATCGTGAAGGTCCGCAGCTGAAGCCTGCCGGTGGTCATAGGGACCGCCTGCGGGGTCAGCGGGAACTGCCGAGAGAACACGAACCGCTTGTTGTAGACCTCACCGCACGTCGCCGTGCCGGTCTCGTTGCCGGGGACCTCAACGATCCCACCGGGCATGATGACGTACCGCGAAGGGTCCATAAGTGAACCGGGAGCGGTCGGGTGGGTCTTGCCCCGGATGAGGCGCAGGTTGTCCGCGTTGGGCTCGTAGGGGAGCTCGAAGCGCGTGCGGTCGGTCACCGGGTTGTAGACGCCCGTCACAGGGGCGCGGCGGTCGAGGTAGGTCTGCTGCAGCTGTTCGGTAGGCTTCGCGTTGTCGCCCATGTTGATCCGCTCGAGGTACATCGTACCGGCGCGGCGGATCATGAGGTAAACGGAACTGTCGAGCATCGTGCCGCCGATCACATCACCGTCGAAGCGCCACGGACGCCAAGCGGACATGATCTTTTCGTCGCCGTTCCAGTACAGCTGGTAGCAATAGACGTCGGGCCCGCCGGTCAGCGAAAGGAGGCCTTTGGGGAGCCCAATGAGCCCCGCGAGATTCGCTGGGAGCAGATCGGGGACGTGCGCCGTGATCTCAGCCGCGCTGGTCGCGTCGGTGTCGCTCTGACGGGTATACTCCCAGACCACGGACTTGCCGTTCTCGTCGCCCGCGAAGTAGACCTCCGTACCGACGACAATCGGCTTGCACCGCTGGTTGTACCGATAGTGCGTAACAGGCCGGACAGCGACCGACGAAGCGGTCACGCCATCCTCGCCGTTGGTCATCGAGAACTGGTTCTGATCCGAGAAGAGCAGCACGCCATCGTTGAAGATGACAGCGTCCTTCAGGATCGAGACCTGCGCCGAGGTGACGGCGACATCCACGACGTCCGAGGCGATGCTGTCGAGCACCGTGGTCCGCCAGAAGTTACCGAAGTCGCCCGCGCAGGAGAGGATGGTGTTCTCGTCCACCAGCAGCGCGAGGCGGTTCTGGTAGAAGTACACATCGCTCACGCAGCGGCCCACGAAGGTCGGCTGAGGGTTCGTGTCGGGATCGCCCACGCGGCGTGGAGCCCAGCTGAAGGGCGCGAAGGTGAACGTGCCGTCTGCCTCGCGGACCAAGCAGTGCGGCAGCGTCGTCGCGTCGAGCGCGTTGACCTGACCCGGCTGCATCGTCTCATCCCATACCGCGCCGTTGCGCTGGACATAGTAGGAGCGGAACATCGAACTGGAGGAGCCCGTGACTTTGTAGACGGAGCCGTTGGGGGCCGTCTCGGGGAGCTTCTCCATCGTGGCCACTTCGCCCGCGTAGGTGCCGGGGGCCGGGTTCGGGGCGTACTGGACTTCCTTACCCGCGATGAGCGAGAACCAGAGGTCAGGCGAGCCGACGCCAAAGCCGTTGGCCTGGGTGGTCTGCTTACTGAGCCAGCGGAAGTAGTCAGGGTCGACCACCTGATCCGCGTTGGGCGTCTGGTCCATCTTGCACACCTTGGTGCGGTTCACGATGAACGTGTAGTCGGCCACGGTGACGGCAGCGAAGTCCGTTCCGCTCAGATAGCCGAGCCCGCCGGGGGCATTGACGATCTTCGAGTTTCCTTCGAGGTCCATGACCGCGATCTCGCCGTCGGCGATGACCACCATGTACTGCTCGCTGGTGTCCCGGTCGATGTAATGAATGAAAGCGTCCGCGCTGAACGACGAGGGCAGCTGGGCTACGAACTCCGTCGGGGGACGCTTCTCCACGCCATTCGCCAGTGAGGCCCAAGTGTTGAGCTCGTCCTCAGTCTGATCGCTGGAGCGGAGGATGGCGGGCTGGCGCGAGACCCCGTTGTACAGGGCGGGCAGCGTCCGCGTCGTCAGGCTGATGTCAGTATCTCCGCGAAAGAAAGCGGCTCATGCCGGGGTTGTTTCGGAACAGGTTGTTGTCGCGGCTGCGGAGCTCGGTCTTCACGAGCTCGGCCCACGCGGTGAGTTCATCGTCCTCCTCAAAGCGGTCGAGGATCAGCGAGCCGATGACGTTCTTCTGGAACTTGCGGCCAGCAGCGGCGACGATGTAGTCGCGCGCGACCTCCGGCATGTCCTCGAAGGCGAAGCCCCAAGTGACCTTGCAGGATACCGTTGCGGTATGCGTCCAGCGGCGGTTGTCCTTGTCCCAGAGCGCCAGAGCGTTCTTCTCGGGATGCCGACGGATGACGAAGTTCTGCGTGGGGTCCATCGGGTCGATGTCGAGGACACCGGCGGGGACCAGAATGACACCGTCAGCGTCCGGCGAGAGGTCGTAATTCTCGTCGGTGTTCCAGTTCCACTTCTTGACCTGCACCTTTCGGCAGACCTGAGTGAGTTTGGAGCGGGCGTGGTTTACGTCCACGATCCCCGAGACTTCGAGGGTGGACACCGGGGCCTGACCAATACTCATGAGCATCTGGTTGACGGCCTCGAGCTCCGTCGTGAGGTTGAGCATGGGCATTGATGAAGCTCCGATAGGAGTGGCGAGGGTGGCCGGGATCGAACCGGCGGCTCACGGTTTTGGAGACCGGAGCGCCCTCCACGGGCTCACCGACACGAAAAAATGGGGACAGGTCCGAAGACCCATCCCCATTCATTTGGCTTACGCCGGGACCGCACCCGTGCGGAGCTCGACGGCACACTTGGTGCGGAGCTTGCGGGTACCGACCATCATGCGCGAGATCAGCAGGGTGCCCTGCTTCTCGGGCTGATCGACGATCTGGAAGCCGACGTCCTGCACGATGGCCGAAGCCGCCGCGTAGGGGGTCCAGACTGCACCGACGGTCGTGCCGAACTTGGCGCGGTACTCGACCGGGATGGCCGTGTTCGCGCTGTCGTCGTTGCCGAAGGGCGTCAGGTTCGACTTGTGGACCATGATCTCGTCGATGGTCTTCAGCGTCATGTTCTGGATGGTTGCGACACCACCGTTGAAGTCGCGGTTCAGGTTCTTGTCGCTGCGAGCAACGAGGTACCACTGAGCGGGCTTCAGGAGGCCGTGAACCGGCTGCGAGTCGACGGGGACGTCCTTCTCGTCCAGCGCCTGCTTGGCAGCAGAGAAGCCGTCGATGAGGTCGGTCGCCGAGGTCGCGAAGTTCGCGTTCTGCAGGCCCGTGCCGCCCTGATCGCCCGAGAAGAGCGCAGCGCCGCGAGCCGCGAGCACGATGGTCCGCATCACGTTGGCGTCGTAGTGACGTGCCAGGAACTCACCGAGCTCCTTCGTGTACGGGCCGCGAACCTCGTAGTGGTTCAGGATTTCGTCGATGTCCGAGATGAACACCGAAGCGACCAGCTTGTCGTCGGGATCGATGGTGATCTCGGTGTGTGCGATCTGGTCGCCCGTGATCTCCGTACCCGGCGTGTGGTAGCCGCCGCTGGCCTTCCAGATGGCCGGGAACTTGAATGCGCGGCCCTTGCTCAGGGTCTTGGTCTGGTGCTTGTCGCGCATGATGGTCTTCTGCTCGAAGGCGGTGATGACCTCACCACCGAACAGGTCCATCAGGAGCGCCTCGGGCGAGCCTGCGAGGAGGTTCTGACCGGGACGCGAAGGAGTGCTGTTTGCCACTTGTCCTTGTTCTTTTCTTTTTGGATTGGCGTTTAGGGTTGCAACCGTCGCCTCAAGGCCCGTGGCAGTGGGTTGTCGTCCGCAGACGGCCCAGAGCCCCGTAGGGTTATCTTAGGAGAACGGGATCGGAAGCCTCATGGGCAACCGGAGGAGCCCCGGCGGATCAGGCCGGAGGGTTTCCAAGACACGGCGCGACCAAGGGATCAGCCGGTGGCGACGTGTCAGGGAGAAAACTTGACTTGGCTGGTGTGCTTTTCCTCACGCGTCTTCACACCATTGAACCGCCGATTCCCGCAGGCACGGCTTGGGCACCAAGTTGATTAGTTCGAGATGATCTTCCGAGCGAACAGGCCGCTCTCGACCACACGGCCCATCGAGCCAGTCGCCTGCGAACGCTGGAGCTTCTCAGCGACATCCTGCCGGTAGCGGGCGTCGGTCTGGTAGCGCGGGTCCTTCTGGGCCGCGATGAGCTCGTTGCGGTCGCGGAAGACCTCGCCGGAGACCGAGACGTTGCCGTTGGTCGTCACGAGATTTCCTTCGTTGGGCTGAGTGGCCGTGTAGCGGGCATAAAGGCCACGCACGGCGTTCTCGCGGAGGTCGGGGTTGTCGAGGGCGGCGTTGAACGCATTGGCCTCAGCTTCGGTCATTACCGAGCCAGCCCATGCGGTCATCTTGCTGTAGTTCTCTTCACCACCGACGTATTCGTGGATCGAGGTCAGGAGGGCAGCGGTCTGCGCCTTCACGCCTTCGAGGTAGAGGTTGACGATCTCGCGGGGGAGACCTGCCTCTTCGAGGCTCTTGAAGGTGTCCTCGGAGAGCTCGCCGGTTTCAGCCCACTCGTTGCGCGATGCCTCAATGGCCGACGCGAGAGGTGTGGCCGCTTCGGCTTCGCCTTCCGGCTTGACCTCGACCTTGCCGTCCTGACGGGCGGGGGCTGCAGGAGCCTCGGGGGTAACCGCCGGCTCTTCCTTCGGGGCACCGCGAGACTTCTCAAGTTCGCTGTAGCTCTTCAGAAGGGCTTCAGTGTTGACCTTACCCGTCGCGCCGTCCCAGAACTTTTCGGGGACGCCCTCGGGGCGCTGGTGGAGTTCAGGCTTTACGTCAGCGTTGGGGGCCTCCGAAAGGCCGCGCTGGCCGACAGCAACCGCTGCCTGCTCCGCCGCATTCAGTCCTTCGACCTCAGCGGTCGGGGCCCCTTGCGGGGTCCCCTCAGCAGCGACTGTCATCAGAGGTAGTCGACCCGATCAATACCGGGGAGGTAGGCCTCAGCGAGGACTTCCTCAGCGACTTTCTCAGGGATGCGCTTGGCGTCCGTGTTGTCGACGTATTCGAGACCAGCGGGGGCCTCGACAGCGGGCTTCTTGGGAGCCGGTGCCTTGTTATCAGACATTGGTGGGCATTTCCGTTTCTTCTGCTGGCGCGTTCATCGCATCCACGGCCCCCTTCGCGATGTTGGGGGCAGCGGCCATTGCGGCTTGGTTCGCCATGTTGGTCTGGTTCTCCTGATCCATCTGATCAGAAGTCTTGATGATGGCGTCGACCGCCTCGATCCCGTAGCTCTCGGCCAGACGGAGGAGGATTTCCTCAGCGTTCAGCTGCTGGATGCCGGTGGGACCGAAGGTGTCCGAGACATCCTTCAGGAACTCCTTCAACCTCGTCGCGGAGTGCGAGCGGCCCATCGCGGCAAAGCCGGTGATGACCGCAGGAACCACTTCGGGCGGGAGGTCAGGAGCTTCACCCTGCTTCTGCAGGATGTAGACGAGCCGCTTCATGTACGGCATCTGGAGCTCCGCCGAGAGCACCGTGTAGGTGCCCCCAAGGACGTTCTCGAGCTCCTGCGCCACGGCGCGGATTTCCTCAGCGGTAACGCGCTCGGCGTCCCGCATGGTGCCCTGCCGGAGCATGAAGGCGTGCGAGAGGCGCTGTTCGAGACGTTCCGCGACCGCATTGGCGATCTGGAAGTCCTGCGCCTTCTCAAGCTGGATCGTGCCGATCTTGTCGCGGACGCCGGAGATGAAGTCCCCGGTCTCGGCTGCGGTGAGCTCTTCGATGTCGACCATCGCATTGGGGTCCACGACGTGGATGATCCGCGAGGCGACAGCGGCGAACTGGACGATGGCCTTGGACAGGTCTTCGAGCGACAGGAGATCGCCGACGTACTCGGAGATCATCGCGCGTCCGTAATCAGATCCCGGAACGGCCTGCCAGCGTAGAGCAAGCCACCCTCGGCTGTCGTAGGGCTGTGTGCCCTCGGACTGCGGGACGATGATCTGGTTGATCTCCTGATAGGAGACCAGATCGCCCTTGCCGGGTTCCCGGCGGATGTGCGTGTAGAGGTCGACGATCTTCTCGCGCTCTTCGGCGGGGTTCCATTCGACCTTACAGAAGGCGCGGACCTCGTCCGTCAGCGTGGACGGGTAGACCTGCTCCTTGACGACGATCTCGATAAACCCGCCGGTCTCGTCACGCGAGACGACGTACTGGTCGAGCCGGTACATGCGAGGTGTCGAGCCGTCGAGAGGCTGGTAGAGGAGGACGTTCCCGGCGACCACAAGGTGCCGAAAAACTTCCATGAGGATCGGGCGGGCTGCGGAGGACTCCACCAGCAGCTGGGCCTTGGAACTGATCCGAGCGAGGCCTTCCTTCACCGCCGTCAGCTTCGAGCCGAGGCTCTGCGCGACGTCCTCGTGAACCGTAAGACGGGCGAAGGGAGTGTCGGGCGGGAACTGCGTGACGAGCAGCCAGGAGGCGAGGTTGTTTGTGCCGCGCGCTCCGAGGGACTGATAAGGTTGCTCGAAGGAGGCGTTGGCGTCCTGACCGTCTTCAGGGACGAGCCCCGGAATGGTCAGCTTTGAATTGTCGCGAGCCCTCTGGAGGGCGGTATTCCGAGACGTCTGAAGCGTCTGGTAGCGGGCCTTCGCGTTCGCGATGAGAGGACCCGAGGCGGTCTTTTTGGCCATCGGCCTCCTTTATCTGAGGTCCACCCGAGCCCCCGACGCGAACGGTCGGCCACCCGCAGCGAGTGCGGTGCTGGGTGTGGGGCGGGGGGCGACAGCCACCCCGGCAACACTCGACAGGGGAGCAACCGAAGACGGCGCTGCTGTTGAGGTGCTCGGGGTGGTGCGCTCGATCCGTAGGGCGGAGCGTCCCTTGCGGAGAGCCTTGGAAGCTGGATCGACACCGTCGAGGTATCGGTTCCGAATGACGATGGGCTCCTTCTCCTTCTCGGAGGTCGTCTTCGGCTTGGGAACTTTAACGACGCACACGGGGGCGACTATCCTCTCTCGCGGCAGCGCGGACTCGTTCGTCGCGCCAGTGTTTCAGGAACAGGATGAGCTCGCGCTTTCCCGCCTGCCGCTGGATTGCCTCCATCGTGTCGGTTGCTTCCGGAACCCGCTCTGGGAACATCCGGTCGAGCTCGTCGACCAGTGCGGTCGAGCTTTCGGGGAATCTCATGGCGGCTCCGAAAAAATAGGGCCGGTCCAGAAGCCGAAGCCACCGAACCGACCCTGAAGTCGACTATAGGAGAATGAAACAATGGAACCGGAAACGGTTCTGCTGCTCCGAGAGTGAGGGTTAATTGGCCCCCTCGTAGACCCACGGCAAAACGCGGCCTTCGCGGTAGAACCCGTGGCGCAGAATGAACGCCAACCGGCCCTGCGTGAGGGCGTCCCGCTCGGTCAGCCCGACCTTCTCGTAGGCCGAGACGATGGCCTTCCAAGGGTCGCCGAGGTCGGCTTCCTTCCACCGCACCTCTTCGAGCCCCTTGCGGGGTCCGCTCTTGAAGGTGTGGACGTAGGATTCCCATCCGATCCCTTCGAGCAACCTTTCAGCCGCTGCAGGACCACTGCCGGGGCACCCAGGATACCCGTCGGTCGTGTCGCCGATGATCGTCTGGTACAGATGATAGCGCCGCGCCTCTTCCACGGTGACCTGCCGGACGCCCTTCTTGGGCTCCTGCGGTCGGTAGAGGAGGGCAGGGACGGTCATCATGTCCTTGTCCATCGAGACGATGATGCGGTCCTCGGACGCCTTCGGGTTCGTCGCCATGATGCCCATGACGTCGTCGGCTTCGAGCGTGGGGACCCGCTTGGAGGTGTAGGTCTCCTCTAGCCACTCTTTGATGTTGTAGAGCTCCTCGGGGCGCTGTGAGCCCTTGCGGTTGCCCTTGTAGGTCGGGTCGATGCGGAGCCTGAAGTTGTCGTAATCGTCCGACAGACAGATGACCATTCGGTCGCCCTTCAGGGTCTCCATGAGTTCGTCGAGGGTGTTCCTTGCGGATTCCTTGGCGGCGTCGAAGTCCGCCGAGACCGAGGTCACCCCGTCACCCCAATCGTACCGGCGCTCGTTTGCTGCGGAGGCACGGTACGCGACGATGTCAGCGTCGATCAGGAGGCAGCGGGTCAAGCCTCGACGAGGACCAGCTTGGCGCGGACGACTACCCCGCCGACCGCCTTGGCGGCTTGGGTCGCGCCGCCCTTCTGGAAGTAGAGGCGGGCGTGGTCGAGGTCTACCGTGGCGTAGGTCGGCTTGCGGGTCTGCCAGTTGTGCCCTGTGTTCTTGCCGACGTACCCGCCTTCGCGACGGACGACGAAGCGGTCTCTCATGCGAACCTCTCCTTCATCGCCTGCCACACGGACTTCCCGTTGAAGGCCCGCCGGATGGCGTAGGACCGCACCAGCGAGATCGCCGTGAAGGCTGCGCCGATCAGGACGTTCGCGCCGAGCGTCAGGGTGACCCCTAGGACCGCTGGGAGCAGGAAGTGGTTGGCGATGGTCGAGACGATGAGGCCGATGATGATGTTCACCACGGCCTCCATGAGGCTGTCGATGCGGGACTGCATCAGTCGAATCTCACCGTCTTGCCCTTGAAGAACACACCTTCGCAGACCGTCCCCTCGATCCGCTCGCCGTTGGGGGCGGTGGCCTCGAAGGCGGTGCGGAAGGTGTCGTCCTTACTGCAGGAGAGCCAGGCGTAGCCGGTGATCTTGACGTCCCGGTATCCCTGCTGCGTGAGCACGCGCTCGGCGCTCTCGGGCCGGGTGCAGGCCGTGAGCAGGCACGCGACGATGATCGTCACCAAGATTGCGAGTTTCTTCATGGGTTCACCTTCCGGTCCCGCCAGCTGGGCAGGGACGATTTGTTGAGGGTTGCGTAGATCGAGGCGCTGGGGCTCACGCAGAGGACCTGACCGTTGATCTCGGCTCGGAGATGCTTCGGGTGGAGGTAGTCGGTGTGGGTGGCCTTCATCCGAA
Source organism: Sphingobium sp. FW306-1B-F04DB (assembly GCF_058781925.1). Taxonomy (NCBI): domain Bacteria; kingdom Pseudomonadati; phylum Pseudomonadota; class Alphaproteobacteria; order Sphingomonadales; family Sphingobiaceae; genus Sphingobium; species Sphingobium sp. FW306-1B-F04DB. Next base: position 59,297 of record NZ_JBYSXE010000011.1, read on the forward strand.
CACCGCCCACCACGGGCGCTTCGTGATCTTCTTCGCGGCCTCCCGGTCCCGCTTTTCGCAGGCCTCGACGATGTCGATGGAGGCCCGCTTGTCGGTGTTGGATTTCTCCAGCTGCCCGGTCTGGGCGTCTCCGAAGACGATCCAGCTGCCGACCTGACGGTCTACCGGGAGATTCGCCCCCGGCGTGTCTTCACGGAGACCCTGCGGTATCAGCGTCGAGCAGTCGCTGGCAGGCCGATTGTAAACGATAGGTGTCGCGCAGGCAGAGAGCGTCGAGACCAGCGCGATGCACAGCAGCGCCCACCTGTTCGTCTGCGCCCACCGCAGAACGGATCGCATTTTCGTTGTTCCTTGTGACGACGTCGATCCGACCGTGGACGGTCTGGGTGTCGACGATGATCTTGACGGTGTCCTGCGCGGCGGCTTTGGAGGCCTCGGCAGTGACGGCGGTTGCGTTGGAGATCGCGGCGTCCTTGCGGGCGCGGCTTGGGGCGGTCAGGAAGTGGTACAGCAGGAAGGCTGCTGCGATCCCGGCGAGGGCGGTGAGGCCCCACCGGATCAGCGTGGCGCGGGTCATACGACGTCCAGCAGCCGCAGGACGGACATGATGACGAACCAGAGGCCCCCGTAGAACAGCGCGAGTGCGCCGATGATTTCCAACGGGGTCACCCTCCGTTCACCCCGAGATACTCGATCTCGTCCTCGCGACCCAGGTCGCGGAGCCACTGCTTGCGCTCCTCCAGCGTCATACGCTTCGGGAGCTTCCAGCCCACCATCTTGGCGATGGCTTCGAGGATGCGGTCGACACCGTATTGATCGCAACCGCCGACGTAGGTGCCTTGATCCATATCGGAATTGATCTGGGCCTCTTCGTAGAGGCCGACGATGGCCTTCGGGGCAGCTTGCTCACCGAACGAGATGACCACCGGCACAGCCTTGCCGGTCAGCTTGGGCAGCTTCTTCCACTTGCGGGTGGCGTTGACGGAACCCGCCTGTGCGCTGATGGATGCCTTGCGGGCCACAGCGGCTTCCTGAAGGTCCGTCGAGGGGCGGCGGTGGTGCGTGAGGAACGTGCCGTCCTCGTACATATATATGTGGTTCATACGGCGTCCTTGAGTTTGGTTTCGGCGAAGGTGAGGAACCACAAGGCTGTCAGCTGGGCGTCCCCGTCGCCCCGCGTGAGGACCTTGAGAAGGTCGCTCTTTTCCTTGAGGTAGACTTTGGCGAACCCCGGATCGTGCTGGGTGATATCCTTGGTGTTCGAGATCAGGTCCGCGAGCTTGATCGTCTGGGCTTCCGCCGAGACCTTCGCGAGGCGATCCCGCTCGGCAGCTTTGCGCGCCGCTCGGTTGCCTTCGGTCTTCCGCTCGGTCAGCTCGTCGACCAGATCGGCGACTTGGAGACCGAACGCTTGGATGAGGTGGGCCATTCCGTAACCGGGACAATCCTCCAGCACGTCATGCAGGACCGCAGCCGCCAGCATCTCCTCGGTGTGAGGGAACCGGCGGACGATCTGCATGACCTCGACCGGGTGGACGATGTAGGGATCGCCTGTGTACTTCCGCCGCTGATCGGCGTGGGCACGGGCGGCGAACTCGATGGCTCGGTCGACGAGGCTCATTTGCGAATTGTCGACGCTGCGATTGCGGCGGCTACCAAGTATGCGGCGGCGAAGAACATCATGATGGGGTTCCCTTCGGAAGATAAGCGAGAACCTCGGGGTCACTCGCGGTGTGGCGTCCGCAGGAGTCCGCGTCGGCCTCCCTGTGGAAGCCGCCGGAGGTCAGGAGGACGGTGTCGTTGGACAGGATGCGGTAGCGGTAGGCCCCGTCGGGGGACCGGATGGTGTCGTGGGTGATCACCGCCCGGTCCACGCGCTGGAACTGAAGCTCACCCTCATGATGAAGGCGGACTTCTGGAGATCGCAGTACGAGGTGTACCGGGCACTGCTGCACCGAGAGAAGCCGCTACGCATCTTCAGGTCGGCGACACGGCGGGCCAGACTCTTCTCAAACCAGAAGCCGCGTTCCACGGCCTCGATCATGGTGAAGTAGTCGTTGTAGGTGTCGCGCTTCATGATGCCTCCCAGAAGGTCTCGGTGACCGTCTTGGTCAGGCGGATGATGTCATCGCCCCACAAGGCTTTGGCCTTCGCCACGGCGTCAGCTTCATGGCAGGCGTCTGAGACACAGGCGCGGCCCCAACGGGTCACGACGTGCCAAGTGACCTTACGGGAGGCTGCTTGGCGTGCCAGCTTCGCTTGGCGAGCTTTGAACGCGTTCTCACCGCAGGAGCAAGCGCCTGCATAACGGCCGCAGTCGTCGCAGTCGTAATGGCTCATTCGCTCATCTCCGCGATGACCCCTTCGAGGTATTCACGGATGTGGTCGTTGGAGCCGTTGCGGAAGCAGATGTCCTCGATAGCGGCCTCGATCTCATCGTGGCTGACGAGGTCGACCGCCTCTTGGCGGAGTTCCTTGAGCGTCTTCATGACGGTTCGTCCGTGGACTTCATCCGCAGCGCCGCGCCGATGGCAGCGATGAGCGCCGCAGCGCCCGTTCCGTAGGCCATCGGGTCGAAGCTGGCGTAGCTGAACCCGGCCAGGACGATGAACTGGAACCCGAGCAGGATGCCACCGATGCGGATCACGTCGGGGGTTTGGTTGTCGCGTCCGGTGGTGAGCTTTCGCACGACCATGAGGAGCCCCGTGAGGGCTCTGAGTGTCAGTCCCTTCACGGGGTTCTCCTTCGGAGGTTTGCGCGCATGTATCGGAGGACCGCAGCGAGCTCGTCGGCTGTGCTGTCGTTCTTGATCCGGTTGGCGCGGGCTGAAATCACCCTGACGTTCCCCTTCACGTACCCTTTGTGGGGCAGAAGGCGGTCGAGGGTTGGCGAGTGGTCGGTGGGTCGGCCTTGGCCCCTGACGAGCAGGATGCCGAGGACCGGGCAGAACTGAGGGATCACGATGTCGGTCTCGAGGAGATCGAACCGGAGCCCTTTGAGCTTCGCGCGGGATTTCGCGAGGCGGAGTAGGTTGCGTTCGGGGTACGCCTGCTGCCACTGGCGGAACCTTTCGGAACTCGTCAGTGGCAGCTTCTGTACCCCGCGTCCCTTGTGGGACGGGGTCTTCTTTAGGCTCAGTGTGAATCCGCCCAGTTGTTGCCGATCTGGTAGGCACCGGCGGTTGGACAGCGGAGCTCGAAGGCCTCGCCCGCCTCACGGATTGCGTCAGCCGCAAGGCGACCGGCGATCTCCGCATAGGCTTCGGAGACCTCCATCTGGAACTCGTCGTGGATGTTCGCGACGAAGCCCAGCTGGACACCGTCTGCTCTCCGGTACACTCCCGTTAACGGAACTACCGTGAAGCCTTCGGCCAGCAGCTTCCGCTCCATGATCACCAGCGCCATCTTCATCAGGACAGCGCCGCCGCCCTGCAGGAGGGTGTTGAGCGCCGCGTGGGCCGAGCGGACCTTCAGCAGGCCACCGTCGAGGGTCTTGAGGTATCCCGCCTTGGAGAGCCGCTTGACCTTGTCTTGCAACTCGCCGAGCGCCGGAAGGCCCTCCTCGATCCTCTTGCGGCCCCGCATGCCGATCCGAACGAACGCCTTGTCACGGGCGTCACCCGGCGGGTGCTTGGCGTTGAACAGGGCGCGCTGCTCGTCGGTATAGTCGGCGTAGACGATGGACCCGAGCTTGAAGTTCCCGGCACCGTAGAGGTAGGCGTAAATCCACGTCTTGGCGCTGTCACGGCTGTTGAGGCCGATCAGGCGCTGGTTGACAGTGTGAACGTCCGTGCCATCGTCCTTACTGCCGTTGACGACAGTGTCGGCGTAGCGGCCCTCGTCGGTGCGAGCCATGTAGTGGGCTAGCATCCGTAGCTCGAGGCCCTCGGCGTCACAGCCGACGAGCTTCATCCCCGTCGAGACCATGAACAGGGCTCGGCAGCGGGCCCCGTAAGGAGCGCGGACAGCGGGCACTTGGGCCATGTTGGGGTCGCTGTGGGTCATGCGCCGGGTGACAGCCCCGACCGTGTTGACACGTCCGTGGATGCGCCCGTCGGCGCGGACCTTCTTGAGCCACGCCTGTTTCCCTTCGGCCAGCTGACCGAGGCGCTTCTCGACCGTCAGGTATTCCACCAGCAGCTTCGCCTCGGGATAGTCGAGGCCGTTGAGCGTGGTTTCGTCGACCTTGGGCTGGCCGTTGTCGGTGAACTCGACAGGCTCCCACCCGAACAGCGCCTTCATGCGATTGGCGATGTGATGGCGGGACGCCGGGTTGAAGCTGACCGTCTTGAACTTCGGGACGCCGACCCCGGCGGTGTAGCCGAGCTTGGCGTTGTCCCGCTTGGGCACGAAGATGAAAGGCTTGCCGCCCTTCATCACCGGCTCCACCCAAGGCTGGAAGGTGTCCCGCAGGATGTCCCCGAGCTCGGCCAATCGGCCCCTCAGGTCCCTTTCGAGATCGCTGGCGTCCTCGCTGTTGAATAGGAAGCCGTGGCGCTCTTGGTAGAAGATGATCCGAGCGACATCGAACTCGAGGCGCAGCGCACTCTCCGCGTAGTTCTTCGCGAGGATGCGATGGTAGAGCGCTCGGGTCGCGACAGGGTCCTGACGACCGTAGTCGTCCATCTCCCGCGTGAAGACTTCCCAACCCCCGTCGTACATCGCCTTCATCACGCCGAGGCGAATGCCCCACGCTTCGAGCTTGTGGCTCCCGGTCAGCTTGGAGGGCCAATCGCGGGGGCGCTTGCCCTTCCGGACGGCGGCGGCATCGATCTCCAAGAGGTTCGGCCAAGCCACGCGGGCGGCGATGAGGGTGTCGAAAGCGCACTTCGGGGTCGGGAAGTCCGGATAGAGCTTCTGGATGGCCGGGATGTCGAACCCGATGATGTTGTGGCCAGCGACCCCGGAGGCGTCCTCGAGCATCTTGATGCCGTCGTCGATACTGCCGTCACGGGGCGCTGGCGAACCATCGACGTACCAGCCATCGTTGAAGGAGTAGGCCTCCCCAGTGGCGTCGTCGATGATATGAATACAGTGGATGCGCGTGAGCTCATCCAGAAGACCGTCGGTCTCCAGATCGAAAATTAACATCTGCGCTCCCTTGGGAATGTGCGGGCTTGATTTACGTGGCTACCCCGCAGCCCCACGTTTGACCGGGCGCGACCCGGTCCTGCTCGATTAGTCGAGGATCGCTTTGACGCGAGCGCGGAGCTTCTCAGCCTGTGCGGCAGACTTCAGGGCTTCGTCGGCGGCGAGGTTGGCCTTGGCAGCGATGTTGCGCTGCTTGGTCCACTCAGCGCCGTAGCTGTCCGCAGCGGCGTTCAGGAGGCGCTCGGTGGCCGAGAGCGTGCCGATGATGAAGCGGACGAGGAGATTGGTGATCTTCATGAGGTTTCCTTCGGAAGGTTGCGGGAAGCTCGCGACGGCGGAAGGCCGTGCTTCTTTTCGAGGTACGTCTGGTAGCCAGCGAGGGCCCGCCAGCAGACCATCGCCCAGTGATCGATGCCCTTGTCGTCGACCGTGTGGGTGTCGGCGAGGTGGCGAATGATCTTGTTGCGGTGGTCGGTGGACTTGCTCCGGTCCCAGTGCATGGGCTGATCCGGGTGGTGCTGCTGGGTGGCCAGGAAGGAGAGCCGTGAGACCTCCGCAAGAGCGTTGGGGAAGTAGTCCAGCAGGCCGTCGGCCATCGGGAACTCGTTCCGCTTGTCCGCGTCCTCGGGGAGTGAGGGGCGGGCAGCAGAGGCGGGCAGCGGATCATCGGCGTGCGGGCCGTGCGACCCGTGACACGGGGGCCATGTGAAACCCGGTCCGACCCCGCAGTTGGAGCGGCACGGCCTACCGGACTGGGGACAGATTTCGACCCGGTTAGAGGCTGTCATCAGTTTCATCCTTGAATTGAGAGCCGCCTTCCTCCGGCAGGGGAACCTCGAACATCAGTCCGGTCTCCTTGTCGTATCGAAGGGCGATGAAGGGCCCGACGGCATCGCCGGTGAGGCGATCCTTCAGGCCACGAACGGTGGTAGGGCAGTCCTTATCCTGCTTGTCGCGTTCCAGACCCGTCATGTAGTGGGCCCAGTAGGCAACCGAGCGTGACCCTCGGAAGTGCTTCTCGGTGATCCTGCCGCCCTCCTCGTGGCTCTTGCCGTCGGGGGTCGAAAGGTGGCTGACGAGGTGGACGGTGATCTCCAGTTCCTCGGCGAGGCCTGCCAGTTCGCACATCATCGCGTCGAGGGCGCGGCGCTCGTCGTCGACCGTCGCGACCAAGGCGGTCATGGGGTCGATGAAGAAGTCCCGAATGTCCTCAGCATGAACGAGGTAGCGAATGGTCGATTGGACCTCTTCCCAACTCCGCGAGCGCATCTTCATGGGGAACAGGAGGCCCCGGAAGGAATGACAGGCGGCGCGGTGCTCGTCCCGATTGTACTTGGTGCCGGGAACGTGGACCCGCTTCCGGATCGCCATGCCGCCGAGGGTCTTGAGGGTGTGCTTCGGTTGCTCTTCGAAGAACAGCGAGGCCACCTTGCGGGCACCGGGGGCGACGAAGGGCTTCTCGTCTTCGGGGTCGATCAGGATGCTGTGATCCTCGCCGAGGTCGGGCCGCATCGCGGTGACCATCAGCTGCTTCATCAGCGTCGACTTGCCGGAGCCGGTTCCTGATCCCCAGACATAGAGAGCCGCACGGCGGATGCCGTAGGTGCTCCGTGTCATGGTGACCCAAGGCCACGGCAGGCCCCATTCAGCGGCCTCCAGCGCGTCTTCCATGATATCGTCAAGGTCGACGATGGCTTCGGGCCTGTAGGGCCGAGCGCCCCAAACTGCGTCCACGAGCTCCTTCGACCGGCCAGCCTTGACCATCTCGTTCGCGTCCTTGAGAGGAAGCGAGGCGACGAAGGCCTTGCCGGGGGCGATCAGCGGGAGACACTCGGCCAGGGCTTTGCGTCCCGGCTCATCCTCGTCGAATAGGAACACGACCTTCTCGAACCGCTCAAGGAAGGCGAGGGCCTTCGAGATGCTCTTCTTGGCTCCGTCGGCACCGTTCGGGACCGAGACGGCAGGCCAGCTGAGGCCCATCGCCTGTGTGACGGAGATCGCGTCGATCTCGCCCTCGGTGATCACGATCATCTTGCCGCCATCGCGGCAGAGGTGCTGGCCGAAGAGCGGCAGGGCCTTCTTCAGGTCACCGAGGACCGTGAAGCACTTCTTGCCGTCTTCCTTGTAGCGCACCTTCTGGGCGACGAGGGTTCCGACTTCGTCGTAGTAGGGGGCGAGATGGCACTTGCTCCCGTGCCAATCGCCGACCTGATAGTTGAACTTCTGGCACGTCCGCTCGTCGAGCTTGCGGGCCGTGATGGCCTCGACAGTGCCGAGGATGAGGTCCTTGGACACTCGGGGCTCCTTGGGTTGGCTCGGAGCCTCCTCGCCATCCCCCGGAACGAGCGCCTTGCAGGCGTGGCAGTATTGATGCCCATCCGAGTACATCGAATTGGCATCACTGCTTCCGCAGGTCTCGCACGGGAGATGGTAGAGGAACTCGCTCTCGCTCAGGCCCTCCGCTTGACGTGCCACGAGGGCTCACGCTTCACGGGTAGGCGGGCACCGCTGGTGTCGAGACCGGCGGCTTGGAAGGCGTTGACCATCGCGTCGGTCATTGCGGTGGTCCGGAAGACCAGTTCACGAGCGATGGGGTGCGGCTTGGGCTTGTTGATGCGGGCCATTACGCGGCCTCTCGCAACTGCCACTCGCCGTAGCTGTTGCCGTTGGAGTCGTACTTGGTGACCGTGACGATCTCCATGCCCTTCGGGACGAGGTGTTTCTCTCGTCCGCGAAGACGGAAGATGGCGTCCGCGACACGGTAGCGGCCATGCTCGGCTGCGCCGGTGGCCTCGCTGATGTGTCCCTTGGCCTTCAGGGTTCGAATGGTCTTCTCGGTTGCCGAGAGGGGCATGGAAATCTCCAGTGTTACAGGTTGACGGTCTTGCTCCAGCTGCGGACGTCGAAGCTCGGGCACGCCTTGCGGACACCCGGCACATCCCGGTGGCCGAGGATTTCGGCGGTTGGGTGTTTGGCCTTCAGGGTGCGAAGGATCGCCTCGAGCGCCTTGAATTGCGCCGGAGTGAAGTTGTTCTCGCCGAGGCCGCGCTTGGCTTCGGGGGAGCCCAAGGGGGGAGCTCCGCCGACAAGGCAGACGGCGAGAGAGCGGTTGTTGATGCGGGGCTCGTGAGCACCCGGCTGATCATCCGGACGGCCCTTTTCGAGGGTACCGTCGCGCTTGATCACGTAGTGGTAGCCGATGTCGCGCCAGCCCTGTGCTCGGTGCCATGCGCGGATATCAGCCGCACCGATGTTCTCATGCTTGCCGCCTGCCGGGGTTGCCGAGCAGTGGACCGCAAGGAAGTCGATGCGGGTCAAGGGTTTGTAATTCACAGTCCTTGGATGGAGACGTCGATGCCGGGGACGGTGTCGGGCCCAGCGAAGACTTTGGTTGCGTGGAGGACGGCGACCTGAGTGTCGTCGTGCCAGAAGCGGCCATCCTTGGTGATCGCGTCGAGAGCCGCCTTGGCGTAGTTGTCGACGTCGCCCTTGGGGGTGAGCAGCTTGGTGGTCTTCGGCTTGGGACAGAAGAAAGTGAGCGTGACCTCAACAGGGCCCTCGAACTGGACCCCTTCGACGCCGAACAGGACGGCGTTCAGATGGTTCGCGGCTTCCTTCTGCCAATCCTGATAGTCCCTCGGCATGTAAGCCGAGGCGAACTTCCCGATGACGCGGAACCGGGGCCGGGGTGCGACCTTCGGTTCCACGTTCATCTGAAAGAACAGGCTGGGCTTAGAAGAGGGCAACGAAGCCCGCGCCGAGCAAGCCGCCGACCAGCGTCAGGATGGTCCCGACGGCGATCACACGGCCCCAGAGGAGAGAACGACCACTGCCGTCGTCAGCCGCCGCGAGGATCACGGCCCAGACCAGAAGGCCGAGCAAGGCACCGACGATCACAAATCGTCGTCCGTGTCGTCGCCAGCAGCCGCGCCGGTGTTGTCCGCGCCGAAGTCGTTCTGCGCGTTCTCAAGCTCGTCGCCGTCTTCCTCGGCACCGAAGCCGTAGTCGCCAGCGTCACGGTTGCCGAAGCTCACCAGCTTGATGATCTGCACGCCTTCCATGCGGAAGCTGACGCCCGACTGCTTGTCCTTCGGGGTGAAGTAGGGAGCGAGCTCGACGCCGAACTTCAGGATCGAGCCGCCGCCGATCATGGGCGGGTTGGTCAGCTTCTTGCCCTTGCCGTCGAAGTAGTCAGGCTTGCGCTTCCACGGCTTGCCGGTCTTCTTCGACACGCCCGAGGCGGTCATCTTGACCTTGAACAGGATGCGGCCAGTTTCCTCGCCGGTTTCCGGGTCTTCTTCGGCGGTGAACGGCGAGACCGTCGAGAGGTTCTTCACCAGACCGGGCTTGTTGTCGTCCTTGAGCTTCTGGACCTGAGCTTCGTGCTCGGCCTGGATCAGCGCGTCGACCTTTTCGCGGAGCTTGATGAAGTCCGGGTCATTGGCGTCGACCGCGCACTTGCTCTCAAACGAGCCCTCGGCCTTGAACTTGGTGTCGGGGGTATTCAGTTTCGGCCAGATCGCGGTGACGCGGCACGTCGTGACGTTCTTGACCGGGGAAGTGATTGCGCTCAGAAATTGTCTCCTTAACGGAACTGTTAGGCGGCGAAGGCACGGAGCGAGTTGAGGCGCTCCGCATCCTTCGTCAGGGCTTGGATCGAGAAGCCAAGGCTGTCGGCCACGGCCATCGTCTCAAGGTCGATGGTGCCGTCGGTGAGGAGGCTATTCGCAGCCTCCTCCACCAGCGTTTCGTACTGGACGTCAGGCATCAGGCCGCGACGAACACGCCCGTGTCGAATGCCGTGGGGCGGGTGTACGGAACGCATGCGGCGTACTTCGACGAGGTTACCGCACCATCGACGCTGGTGACCGTGAGGATGCCGATGCGGGTCTTGCCGACCTTGCAGTAGGCCTGCGCGGACGAGAGCGACTTGTGGTCGCTGTCCCCGGACACCTTGTCGGCATAGACGTTGCGGAAGACCGTCGTCTCGACGACCTTGTTGATCACGTCGCCGGGCGACAGGGCACCGCGAGTGGTGACGACACGACCGTCAGCAAAGCGGATTTCGAGCGCCGGTTCGGCGTAGAGCTTCGGCGAGGCGATCTTGAAGAGCAGCTGGCCGCTCGACAGCGTGCTGACGAAGGTGACCGAGCGGCCATCGCGGGTCGTGAGGGGTTTCGAGAGGTTGAGCATGGTGGTGGGTTGTTCCTTGCGATTGCGGATGATCATTGCTTGGCCGACACTGTGGTGAGCCGCGCGCCGACCCTCGGGCGTGAAGTGGCGAACGCCACGGAACTCATGGTCCGCAGGGATGCGGACGCGGATGTTCCCGCTGTTGAGCTTGCCGAGGTAGACCACCGGGGTCCCGTCGGTGAGTTCGAGGGGTTTCGAGAGGTCGAGGGTGGCCGCGATGACGTTGCGGACGGCGGGGAAGGTGTCCGCGATGAAGCGCGATCCATCCTCCTTGTACTGGAAGTTCGAGGTCCCGGCGGGGAACGTGCGTCCATTCCAATTGACTGCCGCGTCGATGCGGATTGATCGGTAACCGGGAACACTCTTCGACAACAGCGTCACCGGGGTGCCATCCGTGAGCTCCAGCGGCTTCGTCCAGTCCACCTTCGGGGCTTCCGCGACGTTGCGGACGAACCACTCATTGTGGGAGCAGTGGTCGGTGCCGTCATCGTCCCATCCGTTGTTCGTGCGGCTCGGGTCGGGACACTCCTTGGTGTAGAACCCACCCACATGGGGGGCGGCACGTCTGGAGAACGTCACCGGGACAACACGGCCCGAGGTCTTGTGGACGGCTTCCAGCGGCTTCGTGGTATCAATCTTCGTCATTTGCTGAGTTCTCCTGCGGCATAGTCGCGGATCGCATCGACATGCGGCGTGCGGTTGCGCTCTGCGTCGGCGATCTGCCGGTGGGCACGAGCGATCATTTCGTGGGGGTCGAGGTTGACCGTCTGGGCGATGATCGCCGTGGTCAGGAACAGCGCCTCGATCTGCGCTGCGGGGTCCTCCACGTCCTGCAGGACCGAAATGATCCTGAAGGAGGGCTCCCGCAGCTTCGCGACGGAACAGTTGAAGCTGATACCGTCGCGGAGCGTGTGGGCTGCTGGCATCAGTCCGCGACGAACGCGGTCGACCGGATCACGCCGCTCACGTAGGTGAGCTTGAGGACGCCAGTGCGGGTCGACATGTCGCGGCGATGCTGGGCCTCGGCCCCAGCGCGGTCGTCAAAGACCTCGCTCAGGAGAAGCCGGTTGTTCTTCACGCCGTAGACGTTGGCGAACCCGAAGGTTTCCTCGGGGACGTTGACGAGGTCGAAGGCTCCGCCAGTAGAGAAGAGGCCACGGGTGCCGTCAGCGTGATGCCAGCGATAGCCGTATTTGGGACTGTGTGAGACGACTGTGCGATCCTTACGGATGCCTTCGAGGTCGGGGATGGGCAGATCGGCGACCACGTTGGTTGCGATGATGGTCGCAGCTGCGCCGTTGCGGTACTGGACGGGCTTGTTCAGGTCGAGTTTCATGTCTTTGCTCCGGATATGAAAAGGGCCCCGAAGGGCCGAGAGGTTCTGCTGAACCGAGAGTGAGGGTTATTCGTGGGTCACCAGCTGAACGTGCTAGCGTCGAGGTAGACCTGAGCGTGCCGACGGATCACCGAGGTGACCGGGCGGGCCGGTGCGAGTGACTTGTGGGTGACCCGAGCGAAGACCCGCCAGCCACCCTTGGTCGCCTTCATGCCCCGGTGGGGCGTCTGCTGGTCCATCGTGTACCAGTGGTTGGGCTGGATACGCTGGGTCGCACGGGTCACCGGCTGAGGCGCTTGACGGCTCCGCCACTCCTGATCCCCGTAGCGGATGAAGGTGGCGATCTCCTGATGGGAGCCGGGACGCTTGTTCATGACCAACTCCTCGGCCAGGAACTCGGTCTCGGGACCGTCGCTGATCCAGAGTAGCATTGGCCGCTCGTCGCCCGTTACGAGGTCGAAGCGGAGACCGCTCTCGTCCCGAGGGACCATGTCGGTGTGCCAGTTGGGGATGCAGGGATACTGCCCGACCATCAGCATGTGGACCTTGATGTCGATCTCGTAGTCTTCCTTGCGGGAGACCGGGACGGACGCGATCAGCTTGGCCATCGACGGCATCATGCTGGCAGCTTGGTGCAGCGGGGCACGGAAGAGGCCGCAGGTTCCTGCTTCCAGATCAGTCTGCTTGAACTGAATGTCCGTCTTATCGAACATTCGCGGAGTGCGAAGGGTAAAGCTCATTCGGCGTCTTCCTTGATTGCGTCGGCTTCCTTCAGGGCTTCCGAGAGGAGCCCCTGCAGCGCTGTGGCGTCGGCCCGCAGCATCTCGAACCAGACCTGCTTGCCCGAGGCGGTGACGTAGGTGACCGTGAAGCCTTTGAGCTCACCGTCGGTCTCGTGGACTTCAATGGTGAACGGGCCGTCCTCCATCTCGACGGTGGAGTGTTCCTTGATGTTCATGATGCGGCTTCCTCGGTCTGGATGAAGCTCACGCTCTCGGAGTAGTAACCGTTCGACGACCCGTAGAAGCGGATGTCGACCCAGCCTTTGACCGTGGCGAGCTTGTAGAAGGTCCAAGTGCCGCTCTCGCCGGCATTGGGGTCATTCGCGCTGGCCTCTTCGGCGACGATGATGGGCGAACCGATCAGGTCGGCGAGGTCGCCGGTGACGCTCTCAACGTAGACGCTCTCGCAGCAGTCCTGCTCGTGGTAGAGTTTGAAGGCAGCACCGTTGTCTGCCTTGAAGACGATCTCCTCGTCGCCGATGTTCTCAGCCTTGACGAGCGTCAGGCCGACCAGCGTGTTGAAGGTTCGGTTGTTATTGTAGCGGGTCAGGCTCACGACAGCTTCTCCCGCTCGCCCTGCGCGGGCTGCAGGACGCCGCCGAAGGCGACGACGATGCCGGGGTTGTTCTCTGCCAGCTGGCGCGCGATGCGCTGCTGGGCCTCACGGGAAAGCTTCATGGTGTACTCCTTGGGATGTCCTTCGGTGGGAGAGGCTTTCACCCACCGAGAGTGAGGGTTATTCGGATCAATCGTGCGTTAAACGGAACTATCAGGCAAAAATGTACGAACTGGCGAGGACCTCATTCAGGTTGAGATCGCCTTGGGCAGGGAGCGGAGGAAGTTGATCAGCAAGCTCATCGGTCAGCTGTCCTTTCATCTCGTCGCGAAAGCGAGCGAGCACGTCGGGGGTGTATTGTTCAACGAAGGTTTCCCGGAGGATGTCGGCCAGGAGTGCAGTGTTGGCCGCGTGGGTCCCGAAGCTGTCGTGGATGACGGCGATGTGGTTGATCCCCTTCTCCTTGCAGCGGAGCGCGACGGACATGAGGTGCGCCGCGTCCATACTGTGGATGAAGTTGGGAGCCACGCCGTTGCACTGGCTTCGCTTGTCGAGGGACTTGCCCTCGAGCGAGATCAGCATCTGCACGCGCTGACCGGCCCAGTGGGTATCGACCCGCTTACCGACCGAGGACTTGTACTCCTGCAGGATCGGGAGACCCATCGGCGTCGTCCACCACAGAGGCATCTCTGCCTGTGAGGCGATCTCGGCCACCTTGCGGAGCCATTCCATCGCGGTCGATGCGGCGACCACCACCTGACTGATGGCGTCCCAGATGACGTGGGAGAGCCATACGGAGGCGTGGTAGTTGTCCGCGCCTTCGAGATGGGGCACCTCGGCGTCCCGGTCGATCTCGTTCAGGGTCTGCAGGATCATCCCCTGCATCCCGAAGCGGGTCGCCGAGTAGCTGTAGGTCATCGTCGGGCGCTTCGCGATGGTCCGCGTGACCTTGCCGTTCATCCACGGGTTGGGGATCGTGAACGTCTTGGCCTCGTCGCCCTTGCCCACCTTGTACGTGATCGTGGGTTGGGTGTCGGCGTAGGCCTGCGCCTTGGCCGCGACCTCCCGATAGACGTCCTGCGGTGTCGGCGAGATCGTGAGGTTAACGGAACTACCACCCACGCGGTCCCGAAGCATCGCGGAGAAATGTTGAAGGCCCGAGCAGGAGCCGTCGAGCGCCACCGGCAGACGGGAGACGAACTCGTCCCCCTCGGCGATGAAGCCAGCCCACTCGAAGCACGCCGCGAGGGCGCTGAACGGACTATCGGCGGTGGTCCAGAAGCGGTTGTCGTACGGGTTCTCCGCCGAGGCGAGGAGCTCGTCCGAATGCGCCCAGACCCAATCGAGACGCTCTTGGAAGGTCACCTTGTCGACCCCGAAGAGGTTGGCAATGTGAATAGTGAGCCAAATGGAACCATGCGTCCCGAGCGCCATACCATCGGCGAACTGGAGCAGAGCCTTGCCCAGATCGTCCGACTGCGGCGAGGGGCCACCGACGGGGATGGGATAGACCCGGCCACGGAAGTCGAGCTCGTGCGGGAAGAACACTCGGTCCTCCTCGGCGAACTTGCGGGCCACCCAGAGCTTCTGGTGGCAGGCGATCCGCGCGCTCACCATGCTGGCGTTCTCGGCATAGACCCGAGCGGCGCGGCTCTTCCAATCGTTCCGCGCTTCCTCGTTCGTGTCGATGTCGTGGGGCTTCGCCGGGACCTCGGCGGGTTCCGACCGAGGGAGACCGCCAATGTCACCGCCGGATTTCCACAGGACGTCCGCGACCTCGAGCACGCGGGTGTTGATGGACCACGGGGTGTCCTGAATGTGGTTCACCGAGTCGTAGACCCGGCCCAGATCGACGTTGCGAAGCTCCTCGTGGTAGGGCTGGTTGCGCTGCTTGATCAGCTTGTTGCCGGGGCGGGGGGTCAGATAGCCGCCGTACGAGGGCGACCGCCAGCGGCGCGGGCGGACCAGCATCGGCATGTTGACAGGGTCCAGCAGGGCACAGCGGGCGTTCTGGTCGTCCAACCACTTCTGCAGGGGCTCCGTGGGGCGGATGATGTAGAGCCAGCCCTTGGCGCGGGCGCTCTTCTCGATGGCGAACAGGCCAGTGGCCTCGGTCACGATCTCGGCGAGCTTGATGCCGATGCTGATCCGCTCCTGTCGACCGACCTCGACCATCACGTTCTCGGCCTCGAACAGCTTCTTGACTGCCGAGCGGCGCTGGCGGGAGTAGCCGCGCTTCTCCTGCGACTTCATGAACCCCTTGTACCCCTTGCGGTTCATCTCGCGGAATGACGAGAACTCGACGCTCTCGATCAGCGCGTTGGCGATGAGCATGGCGGTGTGCTGGAGCGAGTTGATGCCCGAGCAGGCGTTCACCATGCAGCGACCCGCGAGGTACGCGATCTCCGTCGGGTTCGACAGAAGGAGGAAGTCTGCCACGCTGTGACGGCGACCAGCCTTGCCGGAGCAGGCGTCCTCAAGGAACGCGGAGATGGCGTCGGAAGTGGGCTGGACGATCAGCTGGAGCAGCTTGCGGCCAGGAGGGAGGTTCGCTTCTTCTTCGATGGAGCCTGCCTCGACCTTCCAAGGGAGTTGGCGGGAGTTGTACCGGCTCACACCGAGCGACCGGCCCTCGTCTTCGAGGTCGATCTGGCGGCGAACGTCTTCACGGGTAATCTGCATGTAGTGCCTCTTTCGGTTCAGGAATGGGGCCCCAAGAACAGGGGCCGAGAGGTTCAGGACCGAGAGTGAGGGCTATTCCCCGCTCGCGGCCCTTGAGGTGATCCAAAGGTAAACTTGAGGTGGCGGGCTGCGCCCACCGAGAGTGAGGGCTAATCGGCGCTGGCACGGTTCCGCTGGCACACCGGCTGTCACACCGTGCGGATAACGGAACAATCGTGCCAGAACTGCGCCACGCGTGAGTGTGCTGGAGGTGTGCCATTGGCACACCCCCTGTTTTTCACGCTAAGTGGTTGAAAAGGCTCACCCGAAGTGGTGTCGGGCGCACCATTCCCTGCAAGTGGTGGTGGCTGATTTCGCCGCTCCTCGTCCCGCCAAAAAAAATAGGCACGGGCGACGAATTGAAGCGGATAGCGCTCGAGGACGACAGCACAACACGGCAAGCCTGGGCAGCACGAAAATTTCCAGTTGTCACGTAGATGAGCCCTCCGCCAAGGTGGCTCATTCACGTAACATACGGAGAAAGATCGCCATGTCGCGCCGGCTCGCTACCATACTCCTGCTTGCCGCGTCGCAGGTCGCCAGCCCGGCTGTGGCGGCCGAGCGCTCCTTCGAGGCAGCGCTGAGTGACTTTCGCAAGCTTCACCGCGCCGAAATGCAGCGCTCGGGCATTGTCGGAAGCAGCTTCTACGTCGTGCGCGACGGCAGCACCGTGGTCGCCGATCATTTGGGCGAGCAGGACGCGGAGGCACATGTCCCCGTCGATACCCAAACCATCTATCACTGGGCATCCATCACCAAGACCATGACCGGGATCGCGATCATGCAACTGCGCGATCGCGGACTGCTGACGCTGGATGATCCGATCATCCGGTACGTGCCCGAACTTGCCGCGGTACGTAACCCGTTCGGCAATACGAGCGCGATCACGCTACGCCATTTGATGAGCCACAGCGCCGGCTTCGGAGGGCCGACATGGCCCTGGCGGGACCACGACTGGCAGCCGTTCGAACCCAAGGGCTGGACGCAGCTGGCGGCAATGCTTCCCTATACCGAAGTCCAATTCCGGCCCGGCACGCGTTTCAGCTATTCCAATCCCGGCATTGTATATCTGGGCCAGGTAATCGAACGCCTTTCGGGCGAGGATTTCGAAATCTATGTGGACAAGAACATCCTGAAGCCTCTGGGCATGCACGCCAGCTATTTTGATCGCACGCCGCCGCATCTCCTGCGGTACCGATCGCACAGCTATTACATCCGCGAAGGCAAGCGCGTGCCGGCTCCGTTTGACGTCGATACCGGTGTGACCGTGTCGAACGGTGGGCTCAACGCGCCGTTGCCCGATATGGCGAAGTATCTGGCCTTCCTGCTCGGCGATCCGACGCGGCGGTCCACGTACGACCTTGTCCTGAAGCGATCCTCGCTCGAGGAGATGTGGCAGCCGCAAATCGCGGCCGGTGAGGACTTTACGCAAGGTCGAATGACAAGGACGACGCAAAGCGGCCTTTCCTTCTTCATCGACAACGGCCCGGCGGTGCGCGTTGTCGGGCACAACGGCGACCAGAATGGCTTCCGCGCCTATCTCAGCCTGTGTCCGGACCAGCGCGTCGGCAGCCTCCTCGCGTTCAATACGGAAACGCGTGCCGTGCAGAACAGCGCCTCCAACCGCTCGACCGCCGAATCGCGTATCGCGTTGGCCACCGATCGTTTGTGCGAGGCGTTGGCGAAGCCACCGACGAGGGATGTCAAAGCAAACGGCTGATCATTGAGCGAAGCATCGATCCGGCTTCCCGGCTCAGGATGGATGGCGACCGCTAAGTTCAGCCGTTGCGTGCGACCTGGAAGCCAGCGAAGGATTGCGACACCGGCATCAGCTCAATGCGGTTGACATTGAGGTGTGCGGGTTGGGTTGCGACCCAATGCAGCGTTTCCGCGATATCTTCGGCGGTCATCGGGTCAGCGCCGCCATAGAGCGCGTCGGACGCGGCCTGATCGCCGCCGGTGCGTATCACCGTGAATTCGGTTTCGACCATGCCCGGCTCGATCGAGGTGACGCGTACGCCGGTGCCGTGGAGGTCTGAGCGAAGCCCGAGCGAGAATTGCGAGACGAATGCCTTGGTGCCGCCATAGGTGTTGCCGCCGCGATAAGGGTAGGTGGCGGCGGTCGAGCTGATGTTGATGATCGCGCCCTTGCGCTCGATCAGAACGGGCAGCAGCCGATGCGTCACGGTGATGAGCCCGGTGATGTTGGTGTCGATCATCTGGCGCCACTGGGCCAGGTCGGCGTCCTGCGCGGGGCCGGTACCAAGCGCGAGGCCCGCATTGTTGATGAGCAGGTCGATATCGCGAAAGCCCGCGGGGAACGCGGCGAGGGCCGCGTCGATCGCGGCTTCGTCGCGCATGTCAAAGGCGCACGGATGCACCTTGTCGGCCCCGAGCTCCGCGACCAGGGCATCAAGCCGTTCGCGCCGGCGGCCTGTCGCGATCACCTTCCAGCCAGCGCCGACGAACCGGCGCGTTGCCGCTGCGCCAATGCCTGCCGTTGCGCCGGTGATGAGGACGGTACCGCTCATTATATTTCCCTTTCGTCAGCAGAATGCGCCGCCGGCGATGCCGGATGCGGAGCCGCATGCAGGGAAAAGACGAGCCATGCAACCATGGCCCGCGCCGGCGTTCGTGGGGGAACCGGCGCGGGCCCATGGCCCTGCCTATCGGATCAGAGGCCGATCTGCAGGGAAGCGCGGAAGGCAACCGCGGCGCGACCCTGCTGCTCCTCCGCATTGAACTCGCCGCCGATGCGGAAGCCCGCATTGCCGCCGACCAGGCGCAGCGCGCCGATCCATCCGCTCTCACGCTCTTCGCCGAGCAGGGTGAACTCCTCGCCGCCGGCAAAGTGCGCATTGGTCGCGCCCAGCGACCCGCCGATGAGCTGACGGCGACCGCCCTCGATCTCGGTGCGGAACCAGCCCGAATCAGGGTTCTGGCCGCCCCAGTCATAGGCAAGCGCCAGCGTACCCGATGCGGCGAACTCGTCGCTGGTCCGGTCGTCGACGATCAGGTTGAAGCCCGTGCCGCCATCGGTTTCGGTATAGCCGTCTTCCTTGAGCCGGTAATAGTCGAGCGATCCGGCGGGACGCAGGCTGAACCGCCCGAGCTTGATCTCATACGATGCGCCGCCCGCGGCCGAGTAAAGCATGCCGCTCCAGTCGCCCGACGCGGTGCGCGTGACGCGCGTGTCGCCCGTACCGGCGGTGAAATAGCGGCTGCCCGAAAGATCGACATAAGCGGCCGACGCACGTGCGTAGGCCCGCAGCGCTCCCCATTGGCCACGCCAGTAGGCAGCGGCCTCATACTGCCCCGCAAGCACTTCGTTGCTCGTTTCGCCGTCGCCATCTTTGCCGTTGAGATAGGCGAGCGAGACACCGAAATTGCCGGCGCCTTCGGTCACGATCTCGGCGCCGCCCGAAATGCCCCAGCCGCTGATATCGTAGGCGGCGGTGTTGCCGAGATCCTTGCTGGTCCCCCAGGCAACCTGCTGGATCCAGAAGCCCCAGCCGTCCTCGGCCTTGAAGGGACCGGTCGGATCGGCGAGTAGGCGCGCGGTCGCGCGCGAGCCCTGCGTGACCGACTCGAACACGCCACCGGCATGGTCGGGCAGCATCTGGCGAAGCTGGTGCTGGAAGCTGTCCTGATCCGCAATCGTCAGGAACGCGTCGCCCAGCGGCTTGTCCGCGCCAAGGGCGGCATAGATCGCGTCATAGGCAGCTGATTCCGAGCGGTTCAGGCCAAGCTCGTCCGCATCCTTGCGGCGGATGTTGAGCGAGATCTGCCCCGCCGTCTCGTCAGCGGTCAGCTTGCTGGCGAACATATAGGGCAGCACGGTGTCGGCGCTCGTCAGATTGGCGGCGCCCGTCAGGCCGCCTGCGCGGACGATGACGTAGTCGCCCTCGGCATCGCCTAGGCTCGACATGCGCACCAGCACCTTGGAGCCCTGTGCGAAGCTGGCATTGCCGGTAACGTTGTAGGCGGTATGCGCGCCCGTGGTGCCGTCGATGTTGACGCCGATCGCACCCGTGGCGCCGACGGCGAGCGAGGCGACCGTGGTAGCGCCCGTGCCGGTCAGGTTGAGCGCACCGCCGGCGACGTTGACCGCAAGGCCGGCGCTGTTCGTCAGCGTGCCCATGAAGCTTGCGGTGCCGGAGATCGACAGCGTGTCGGCGCCGCCGCCGAAATCAATGTTGCCCGCCTGGCTTGCGGTTCCGGCCAGTGTCACCGTGTCGGCATTGGCGCCGAACACGACATTGCCCTTGTAGATCGAATCGCCCGACAGGTTCAGGCGATTGGCGCCCGCGCCGAACCTGGTCGTGCCGGTGACCGTGCCATCCGCAATGTCGAGCAGGTCGGCGCCCGCGCCGAACAGGATGTCGCCCTTGATCGAGGGGCCGTTGCCGGTGATGACTGTCTGGCGAACGGTGGCGCCCGCGGTATTGGCGCTGAGGTCGATCGCGATCGCCTTGCCCGAGTCCGCGGCAGGCCCGTCGACAGTGATGCCGCCGGTATTTTCGATGAGCGTCAGCGTGCCCGAGCGATCGACAATCGCCGTGGCGACGCCGTCGGTGCCCGACCGCGTTGCGCGGATGAGCCCGCTGTTGCTGACCTTGGCGACATTGGCACCCGCGTCTATCGCGATTGCAGCGACGTTCGAGGTTGTGGCATTGCCGCCGGCCGCGTCGATTCGACCCGAAACCGCGAGAGTGGGCAGCGTCGCTTCGTTGCCGATCCGCAGCGCGGTGGCATTGGCGCCGTTCGAGACAGCGACGATCGTGCCTTCGACGGTCATGCCGCCTGCAATGTTGACCGCGCCGCCAAGCCCGCCGATGACCATGCCATTGGCTGCGATGTCCTTATAGACGCCACTGCCGCTGATCGCGCCCCGCATGACGATGCCGTGCCCGCTGGTGCTGCCCGAGACCGCGCCGATGGTGATGTCATCGGTTGCCGAGCCGATTAGCACCGCGGGCGCTGCGCCGATCGATGAGATTGCAGCAGCGCCTTCGGAGGCGTCGGGGATGCCGTCTTTATCCTCGTCGGTATCCTTGGGATCCTTATCTGCAGGCGGAATGTCGAACAGGATGCCGCCGGAGACATTGCCCGCAATCCGTAGCGCAGGGCCGCCCTGCAGCAGATCGTCGGCGTCGAGCTTGGAGGCGTCGGCGGGCAGCGCCGTCGAGCGGTAACCGGTCGAGGTGATGCCGCCCTGGATCAGCAGCTTGCCACCGATATCGCCGTCAAGCGCAGCGCCCACGGCGTTTGCACCGCGAACCGAGATCGAGCCCCGCAATGAGACGTCGCCCGTGACATCGTTTGCGCGAACACCATAGCTGCGATCGCCGGTGACCGCGATCGTGCCGCTGGTGTTGAGCGAGCCGGCGAGGGTGCTGTCGAGCGCGATCGCAGCCGAATCATTGCCCTCGATCGTGATCTCGCCGCTGTTGGTGATGTTGCCGGTGAAGGTGCCGCCGGGGGCGACGCGGATGCCGAAGCGGCGCGCGCCCTGCGCGAAGGTACCGTCAAGGTCGCCGTCCTTGTCGCCATCCGCCGGCGTGTAGCCTTCATCGATGATGATCTTGCCCGAATTGGTGATCGAGCCGGTCACGCCCGCATTGGCGAGAATACCCGTCGCATCGTTGGCATCGGTGATCTGGATCGTGCCTTCGTTGGTCACCTTGTTGTTGCTGTCGAGCGTGATCGCGGTGCCCGAGGTGGGCTTCACGGTTCCGGCGGCCGCAACGCGGACGTCGTCGCGCGCGCCATTGGCGGCGGTCGAGGTGCGATAGGGGGTGGTCACCGAGGTGCTGACGACGGTCTCCGCGAAGACGGAGCCGGTGGTCGCAAGCAAGGCGACGGGAGTCAGGCAGGTGGCAGCAAGCAGGCTACGCATTGGTGGTCATGTCCTTGAGAGCGGGGAAGGGATGCGATCGCGCGGTCGCGCGATGGCGGAAGCTCCGTTGTTGAGTGCGCAAGCGAACGCGGGCGAACGTCGTGTGACGCACGCTTTGCGTCCGCGCATGCGCGGCTCTGTTATCGATATCCCCTGTTGCGGGGGGTCATGTCAGAAGCCGGCGCAGAAGGAAAATGCCGATGCCGGATAAGTGTTATTCAGCGGCGATAAGCAACAGTTCGTCGAACATCTTGCCCGCGCCCTGCTGCGAGATCAGGTCGATAAGCCACTGGGTTGCAGGGTCGCTCTGGCTGCGCGTGTGCCACATCAACCAATAGTCAAAGCCCCCCAGTTCGGGCGGCGCCGCGATCAGCTGCAGTCCCGCGTTGACGGGCACATCGTGCGCCAGGCTGGCGGGCAGCGTCAGGACCATGTCGGTGTCGTGGAGCAGCGTCTGTGCGCCTGCGAAATAGGGCGTCGTCGCGACCACATGTCGCCCGCGCCCCTGTCGTGCGAGCGCGAGCGAGACGGGATCATCGGTCTGCTCGCTGACGCTGACACTGACGTGCGGCCAGGCGAGGATGTCGTCGAGCGTGGGCGCGGTGGCGAGATGTACCAGCGGGTGATTGCGCCTGACAAGACACACGAACTCCTCGCGGCGCAGATGGCGCTCATGGACGAACATCCGATCGGGTTCGGTGCAGCTCAATACCAGATCGACCTCTCCCGTCGCGAGCCGTGCAACGACGTCGCCGATATGCGGCTTGATATTGAGCGAGACGCCGGGTGCGGCTGCCATGATCGCGGGCATCGCGGGCCTGAGCACCGAGAGCACGCCATAATCGGCCGCGATGATCTCGAAGCGGCGGCGGAGCGTATCAAGCTCGATCTGGGGCGGGCTGATGAGGCGCTCGGCTTCATGCAGCCATTGCTGCACTGGGCCGATCAACTCCTCCGCGCGGCGCGTGAGCAACATTCCGCCGCGGGTACGGACGAGTAGAGGGTCGCCGAAGACCTGCCGGAGCTCGGCCAATGCGCGGCTCATGGCAGGCTGGCTCATGTCGAGTTTCTGCGCCGCGCTGGTGACACTTTTGGTGTGCAGCAGCATCGCCAGATTCCTCAGCAGATTCAGATCGAAACGCATGGTACTTTCTTGCCGGACAGGGCGGCGACCTTTCCCGCTGTGACCTGAACGCAGGATAAACGGGGAGGTGGAGCGCTAACTAGCGCTGCGACTGTTGCCCTCGCGCCACACAGGCGTCGATCAGCGTCGTCGCCGACTGGACGAGCGAGCTCGCCGGTCCCTGACTGCCGAACACGTGGTAGGTGCTGTAGGCACCCTCGATCAGCATGAGCAGCGCGTCGGCCAGTCCTTCGGGGTCACGCGTGTCGAGGCGCCGTGTCATGTCGAGCAGCCGCTTGCGCGTTTCGACCTTGCACGATTCGGCCGTCGTACGTCCGGGATAACCGGGTTCGGGGAATTCGATCGCGGTGTTGGACATGGGGCAGCCGCGAAAGTCGGGCTGCTGAATCTGGTCCGCATAGTGTCGCACAAATGCGTCGATCTGCGCGCGGGGGTCTTCGCCTGCTGCTGCGATCGCTGCGTCGATCTGAGCCCATGCCTCCTGCGCATATTTGTCGAGACACGCGGTGACGAGTTCGTCCTTCGAGGCGAAGCTGCGATAGAGACTCGGTTTGGTCACCCCCGCCTGGCTGACGATCTCGTCAACGCCAACGGCGCGGATGCCGCGCTGATAGAACAGCTCCTGTGCGGTTTCAAATACGCGCTGTGCCGCGTTTTTCCGCGGTTCCAGCACCTCCCCTTTGCACCCTGACAGCTTTTCTTTGGCCTTCATGTGCGGTTCATCCAAAAGTTTCGCTTGACGAAATGTAACTGAACGGTACGTAACACATCAGAACGTACCTGTCAGTAACATTATCATCCACTGATTCGGTCACGTCAACGGCAATAGCAGAACAGGGAGTTTTCGGATGGCATATCGTGCCTTCGATGAAGGGCTTTTTGCGCCCGTCGCACATGCTCGGCCCGTTAGCGCTGCACCGGCCGCCGCCGCCGTGCCTTTCGACGAGCTCGAATTGCGGGTGATCGCGCTGTCCCGGACGGAGCAGGCGTGGAGCCTTGAGCCGCCGTCGCGCGTCGGCGCCTTCTTCGAAGCGCTGTTCGCGGTCAAGCGGGCCAATCCGCTCGCCGACCCCCGGCTCGAGGCGCTTCGGCGCTTCGCAATTCTTGCTCGCACCGCAGGCGATCGTCTCGCCGACTCTGAAGTCAACGCCTTTCTGCGCGCGGGCTTCGACCGTGTGCAGGCGGCATGGCTCAGACATGGCGCCCGCGCCGCATCCTACGCCCGCTAAGACGGGCCAGAGGAGGGATCATCATGTATCAGAATTTCATCAAGGTCGACGAGCAGGTCGACGCGTCCGCTGATTCCAGTTCCGAGGGCCGTCCCGCCTGGCGTCGACTGTCGCGCCGCGCCAAGGGCGGCATCGCTGCGGTTTCGCTTGGCGTGCTGGCACTGGTCGGGATCAAGGGCTTTGGCGGACAGGAGGCGCACGCCGATGCGCCGCCGATGCCAACGGTGACCGTGAGCGCACCGATTCAGCGCAGTATCGTCGAATGGGACGACTATGTCGGCCGGTTCGAGGCGAGCCAGTCGGTCGAGATCCGGCCGCGCGTTTCCGGGCAGCTCCAGGCGATCCATTTCAAGGATGGCGATATCGTCCGCAAGGGGCAGCTGCTGTTCACGATCGACCAGCGGCCGTTTCTGGCAGCACTGTCCGAAGCAAAGGCCCGTGCGGCCAGCGCGCAGACCCAGCTTGCGCTGGCGCGCAGCGAACTGGCACGTGCGTCGCGGCTGATCGATGACGATGCGGTGTCACAGGAAGAAGTCGACACGCTCCGCGCCGCCGCGCGTTCGGCAGAAGCCGGGGTTGCAGCGGCGCAGGCGGTCATTCGCCAGCGTGCGCTCGATGTCGAGTTCACAGAGGTGCGGGCGCCCGTCACGGGTCGGATTTCCGACCGTCGTGTCGATATCGGCAACATCGTCTCGGCGAACGAGTCGATGTTGACCACGGTGCTGGCGCAGGACCCGATCTATTTCAGCTTCGACGGATCGGAGGCGCTGTACCTCAAGTCACTGCGCGACAAGCAGGAAGGGAAGGGCTCCGAGACACAGGTCGAGATCCGCCTTCAGGACGAGTCCGGTTATAGCTGGAAGGGCAAGGTCGATTTCACCGACAACGCGATCGACCCCGGTTCGGGGACGATGCGCGGCCGTGCGGTGGTCGCCAACCCCGATTATTTCCTGGCGCCCGGCATGTTCGGCAACATGCGGCTCGCCGCGGCGGGAACGCGCGATGCGCTGTTGATCCCCGATGCGGCGGTCCAGACCGACCAGACACGCAAGGTCGTCTATGTCGTGGGCAAGGACGGCAGCGTAGCGGTCAAGCCTGTCGAGCTGGGTCCGCTGGTCAATGGCCTGCGCAGCGTGCGCTCGGGCATCGCCGCGAACGACAAGATTGTGATCTCGGGCGTCCAGTTCGCCCAGCCGGGGAGCAAGGTCGGAACGCGCCCGGGCAAGATCGAAGCGCCACAGCAGACCGCAGCGCCCAAATCCTTCTCGGCCCCGGCCGCGTCGCAGGCGACGCTCGCCGTACGCTGATCCCGAACCCGTCCGCCGCCCCGTTCCCTTGCGGGGCGGCGGGAAAGAGAGAGACACCGATATGCGCCTGAGCCATATCTTCATCGCGCGTCCCATTTTCGCGGGCGTTATCGCGGTCATCATCACCATTGTCGGCGCGATCGCCTATTTCGGGCTGCCCATCGCGCAATATCCCGACGTCGTGCCGCCCACGATCACCGTGAGCACCAGCTATCCGGGCGCCTCCGCTGAAACGGTGGCGGACACCGTAGCCGCTCCGCTGGAGCAGGAGATCAACGGCGTTGACGACATGCTCTATATCTCGAGCCAGTCGACCGGTGACGGCAAGCTGACGGTGACGGTCACCTTCAAGCTCGGCACCGATCTCGACCAGGCGCAGGTGCTCGTCCAGAACCGCGTGGCGCTCGCCGAGCCGAGGCTTCCCGAGGAAGTGCGGCGCCTCGGCGTCGTCGTGCGCAAGGCACTGCCGTCCTGGCTGATGGCCATCAACGTCTATTCGCCCGACAACTCGCTCGATCGCGCCTATGTGTCCAACTACATCCTGTCGCAGGTCCGCGACCGGCTGACCCGCGTCGATGGCATCGGCGACGTGCAGCTTTTCGGCGCGCGTGACTATGCGATGCGCGTATGGATCGATCCCGGCCGCGCGTCCGAACTGGGGCTGACCGGCGGCGAGATCGTATCGGCGCTGCGTTCGCAGAACGTGCAGGTCGCGGCGGGCACGGTGGGGCAGCCGCCCTATGACACCGGCGCCGCCTATCAGCTCAATGTCGAGACGCAGGGCCGCTTCAAAGATCCCGCAGAGTTCGGCAACATCGTGATCAAGACGGGTGCCGACGGCCAGATTACGCGCCTGCGCGACGTCGCACGCGTCGAACTGGGCGCCGAGGATTACGGCGTGAACGCCTATCTCTCGGGTCAGGACTCGCTCGTGCTCGGCATCACCCAGCGCCCCGGAACCAACGCGCTTGCCGCGGCCCAGGGCATCATGGACGAGATGGAAGCCGCCTCGAAGCAGTTCCCGAAGGGAATGGCGTACAAGGTCATCTGGAATCCCACCGAATTCATCAGCAAATCGATCGATGCGGTGCAGGAGACGCTGCTCGAGGCGGTCCTGCTCGTCGTCATAGTCATCCTGGTGTTCCTCCAGAGCTGGCGCGCGGCACTCATTCCGGTCGTCGCGATCCCCGTGTCGCTGATTGGTACCTTCGCGGTGCTGGCAGGACTCGGCTATTCGCTGAACACGCTGTCGATGTTCGGCCTGGTGCTCGCGATCGGCATCGTCGTCGACGACGCGATCGTCGTCGTCGAGAATGTCGAGCGAAACCTCGAACACGGGCTAAGTCCGCGCGAGGCTGCGCATCGCTCCATGGACGAGGTGTCGATGGCGCTGGTCGCGATCGTGCTCGTGCTGTGCGCGGTGTTCATCCCGACACTGTTCATCACCGGCATCTCGGGCCAGTTCTACCGCCAGTTCGCGGTGACGATCTCGACCGCGACGATCATCTCGCTGATCCTGTCGCTCACGCTCTCGCCCGCGCTCGCCGCGCGGCTTCTCAAGCCCAAGGCTGAGGAGGCGCCCGCGAGCGGCTGGCGGCGGATGGCGTGGGTCGGCGCGCAGCGTTTCAATGCCGGTTTCGACAGGCTCAGCGTCTGGTACGGCAACGTCACGCGCAAGCTCGTCCTGCAGCCGCGGAAGATGCTCATTACCTATGGCGGCCTGATCGCCGCGACGGTGGGGCTGTTCTGGGTG
Source organism: Sphingobium sp. FW306-1B-F04DB (assembly GCF_058781925.1). Taxonomy (NCBI): domain Bacteria; kingdom Pseudomonadati; phylum Pseudomonadota; class Alphaproteobacteria; order Sphingomonadales; family Sphingobiaceae; genus Sphingobium; species Sphingobium sp. FW306-1B-F04DB. The sequence goes on from NZ_JBYSXE010000011.1 coordinate 86,307, forward strand.
ACGCCCGCGGGCTTCATTCCGCCGCAGGATCAGGGCTATGCGCTCGCGGTCTTCCAGCTTCCCGCGGGCAGCTCGATCGAGCGGACCGATGCGGTGCTGAAGAAGGGCGTCAAGAAGCTGCTCGATGTTCCCGGCGTGCAGGATGCGGTGATGTTCTCGGGCTTTGACGGGGCCTCGGGCACGCAGGCATCGAACACGGGCGCCGCCTATATCACCTTCAAGCCCTTCGAGGAGCGTGCGGGCACCGACCGTACCGAAGCCAATATCATGAACGACATGCGCGCAGCGGTGGCCGGCATCGACGAAGCGTTCGCGCTCGTCGTCCCGCCGCCGGTGATCCAGGGCATCGGTGCCGCGGGCGGTTACCGCATGCTCGTGCAGGATCGCACGGGGCAGGGGCCGCAGGCGCTGGAGAAGGTTTCGGGTGAACTGATCGGCAAGGCGAACCAGACTCCCGGCCTCGCCAACGTCTACACGCTCTACAACGCCCGGACGCCGCGCGTGTATGCGGATATCGATCGCGCCAAGGCCGATACGCTGGGTGTGCCGCCCGAGCGGGTGTTCGAGGCGCTGCAGGTCTATCTCGGCTCGTCCTACGTCAACGACTTCAACCTGCTCGGCCGCACCTATCGCGTGACCGCACAGGCGGACGCCGTCTGGCGTGACGATCCCGCGGACATTCCGCAGCTCAAGACGCGTTCCAATTCGGGGCAGATGGTGCCGATCGGTGCGGTCGCGACCTTCGAGGACAGGACGGGGCCGTATCGCGTGACGCGCTACAACCTCTTCCCCGCGGTCGAGGTCGATGGTTCGGTTGCTCCCGGCTATTCGTCGGGCCAGTCGATCGTCACGATGGAGAAGCTGGCCGAGGAGCTGCCCGCGGGTTTTGGCACCGAATGGACCGACATCGCCTTCCAGCAGAAGCTTGCCGGAAACACGGCGGCGATCGTCTTCGCCATGGCCGTCGTCTTCGTTTTTCTCGTGCTGGCGGCGCAGTTCGAAAGCCTGATCCTGCCGCTGGCGATCATCCTGATCGTGCCGATGACGCTGCTGGCCGCAATGGCGGGCGTCAACATCCGGGGGCTGGACAATAATATCCTGACCCAGATCGGCCTCGTCGTGCTGATCGGCCTGGCCGCCAAGAACGCGATCCTGATCGTGGAGTTCGCCAAGCAGGCCGAAGAACGCGGCACGGGGATCGTTGACGCGGCGGTGGAGGCTGCACGGGCCCGGCTCCGGCCGATCCTGATGACGAGCTTCGCCTTCATCCTGGGCGTGGTGCCGTTGGTGCTCGCCTCGGGGCCCGGTGCGGAGCTGCGTCAGGCGCTGGGCACCGCGGTGTTCTACGGCATGATCGGCGTCACCTTCTTCGGTCTCGTCTTTACGCCAACCTTCTATGTAGCCAGCCGGACGCTCGCCGAGCGCTTTGGCCGGCGGCGGCCGCAGCCCGAAGTGCTGCAGCCCGCAGAATAAGGGAGACAGATAATGTCCCGCATCCGTTCGACCGTACTCGGCTTTGCCAGCCTGCTCACGCTTGCCGCGTGCGCGGTCGGCCCTGACCACAGGGCACCTGCCACCCCATCGACTTCGGCCGGCGCCTTTATCGGCTCGGCGAAGCCTGTGGTGACCACCGCCGAGCCCGAGGGCGACTGGTGGCGGCTCTACAATGACCCTGTGCTCGATGCGCTGATCGAAGACGCCTTCCGGGCGAATACCGATCTGCGCGTCGCCACCGCCAATCTTGCGCGCGCCAGAGCGGTGCTGCGCGAGACCCGCGCCGGTCGTCTCCCCCAGACGACGATCGGCGCGGGCGCCAGCTATAGTCGCCTGCCGGCAGAACAGCGCGCCCCAGGCGCGCAGCGCGAGGACTGGAGCTTCGATGCCGGGCTCAACATCTCCTATGAGGTCGACCTGTTCGGCCGCGTCACTCGCTCGATCGAGGCGGCCAATGCCGATACCGATGCGGTGGCAGCGACGCGCGACGCGGTGCAGGTGGCAGTGGCCGCAGAGACCGCGCGCGCCTATGCCGACGCGGCCGCGGCCGCCGAGCGGCTTGCGGTGGCCGAGCGCACCGTCGGGCTGATCGACCAGACACTCGCCCTTACCACCAAACGCTATGAAGCGGGTCGCGGCACGCGGCTCGACGTTGCTCGCGTCACATCCCTCCGCGACCAGCAACGCGCCACGCTGCCACCGCTTCGAGCCGAGCGCGACGGGGCGTTGTTCCGCCTCGCCACGCTCACCGGTCGCGCGCCCGCCGAGCTCCCCACCCAGGCGGGCGCGCGCCGGACCACCTTGCGTCTTGATCAGCCGATCCCGGTGGGCGACGGCAGAGCGCTGCTCGCGAGACGGCCCGATATCCGCGAGGCCGAACGCCGGCTCGCGGCGGAGACCGCGCGGATCGGCGTGGCGACTGCCGATCTCTACCCGCGGATCAGCTTTGGCGGTTCGATCGGGTCGACGGGCTCGTCGATCGGCGACCTGTTCGGCGGCGGGCCGCTGCGGTGGCTGTTGGGATCGCTGCTTAGCTGGTCCTTCCCCAACCAGGAGGCCAATCGCGCGCGGATCGAGCAGGCAGAGGCAACGACGCAGGCGGCGCTCGCCAGCTTCGACGGCACCGTGCTGCGCGCGCTCGAGGAAACCGAGACCGCGCTGTCGCTCTACGCGAACGAGCTTGATCGCCGTACTGCATTGTCGGCGGCGCGCGAGCAGGCCGAAGTGGCTGCACGCATCGAGCGCGCCCGCCTGCGCGAGGGCAAGACGGACTCGCTTGCCCTGCTCGATGCCGAGCGGACGCTGGCCGGAGCCGAAGCCGACCTTGCGCTGTCCGACGCGCGCGTAGCGACCGCGCAGGTCGACCTGTTCCGGGCGCTGGGCGGGGGGTGGCAGAACCGCTCCAGCTGACAGCGCTGTAAATTTTTTTTGTTACCGGTGACACAGGGGCCATGCCGCGATGCGGCATGGCCCCTTGCATTTTCTGCATCCGGCGATTTGGGCGCAATAAAAGCGTCATATGACAGTCTTTGAAGCGTCATCTGACTCGCACAACGCCGTCATCAACCACCACTAGAGGCCGCACCCGGAGGGCGAGAAGAGGGGGCTTTGATTCGGCCGATTCTCCGCCAGCTCATTCCTCAAACCGGATAACCGGAGCATTTGCATCATGGCCTCGATCAAACGGATTAGCTCGATCTTCCTCGCGGGTTGCGCGCTGAGCACGCTGGCTGCGTGCGGCGCCGACGACGTGGCCTCGCCCGGCGATGGCGTCATCATCACGCCCACCCCCACGCCGAC
>NZ_JBYSXE010000120.1:0-1369 GCF_058781925.1 Sphingobium sp. FW306-1B-F04DB
ATGTGGATGGCTCCCGCTCCCGGCATCTAGGTGCCAAAGTGTGGAAGCTATCAAAGCGACCACGAGCCATGGGAGCCACCCGTCATGGAGATTACCACGATCGGCCTGGATTTGGCCAAGAACATTTTTCAGATTCACGGTGTTGATGCGGCAGGTGAAGTCGTTGTGCGCAAGGCGTTGCGGCGCGCGCAGATGCTACCGTACTTTGCCAAGCTGCCGCGGTGTCTGGTCGGTATCGAGGCCTGCGGAACGTCGCATCACTGGGCGCGCGAGCTGACGAGACTGGGGCACGAGGTGCGACTGATGCCGCCAGCCTATGTGAAACCCTATGTGAAGCGCGGCAAGACCGATGCTGCCGATGCCGCGGCGATCTGCGAGGCGGTGATGCGGCCGACAATGCGGTTCGTCGCCGTCAAGTCTCGCGAGCAGCAGGCGGCGCTTTCAATGCACCGGACACGCGACTTGCTCGTCAAGCAGCGCACCCAGCTGGTGAACATGATCCGCGGGTTGCTTGCCGAGTTCGGCATCGACATCCCGCGCGGGCTTGGACGCGCACTGCTCATGGCGCGGCAAATCGTCGATGGTGAGACACCCGACGTCCCGGCAGAGGCGGCCAAGGTGATCTCGACGCTCGCTCAGCAGGTGCTTGAGATCCATCTGCGGTTGCGCGAGATCGACCGCGATGTGCTCCAGTGGCAGCGCACAAATGACGTTGCCAGACGCCTTGCGACCATCCCGGGCATCGGCCCCGTCGGGGCCTCGGCGCTCGCGGCCTCGGTCACCGACCCGCATCAGTTTCGCTCGGGCCGTCAATTCGCGGCCTGGCTAGGACTAACGCCGCTGCAGAAATCGAGTGGTGGCAAGGAACGCCTTGGGCGGATCAGCAAGATGGGCGACAAATATCTGCGCAAGCTGCTCATCGTCGGCATGACCTCGCTGGTGCGGTACGCGAAGCACAAGCCAGAGCGGGCCGATCCGCGCCTTGTCGATCTGCTGGCACGCAAGCCGGTCCGCGTCGCTACGGTTGCCCTCGCAAACAAGGCTGCACGCGTCGTCTGGGCAATCATGGTTCGTGGTGGCGCCTATCGCGCGAACCATGTGCCCGCACTGACGGCATAATTGAGGGCACGCCACTTCACGAGGTTGCGAGGACGATGTGATGTGATGGCAAACCGGTCAGACCGGGAACTGGGACACCCCACCGAATGTCAAAGGCGCTATAGCCTGAATCTCAGAATGGGACCCGGTTCGCGGACTCCATCAGGGCCAGCGGTCTTTCGACGACTGCATCAACAGGCCGAAGACAAGACTGCATCCGACCAACGCCAACACTCAAATCAAGCCTTGCAACGCGGGAGCCATCCAGACA
>NZ_JBYSXE010000121.1:0-1308 GCF_058781925.1 Sphingobium sp. FW306-1B-F04DB
GTTGTCTAATTGATTTGAGCATCAGGCTTCCTTTTTCCCGTTGGCCAACGGTTGTCTGCGAGGTCATCGGACGACTTGGGTAGCCGAGTATCCGAGCCTTCATGATCGCGGCCGGGCGATATGGGATGGACGTCTCTGGGTCCGACACGAGGTTAGAGCCTCGACAGTCCGGGCGAGATCGTCCTGGCATGGCTATCCGGGAAGAGAAGCGCTGGGCTCAGGCCCAACGGAACTCAGTCTCGTTCAGCCAAAGCGAGTGAAGCAGGACGGCGAGTTTGCGAGCAACCGCCGTCCTGGCGCGCCTGCTGCCCTTCGTTTCGGCAATGCGCTTGCCCCATTCCTGAAGGGCGAAGGGGCGCTGGACACGGCTCAGCACGATATTGGCCGCCTCATACAGCGCACGGCGCAACAGGCCGTCGCCAGCTTTGGATATCCCGCCAAGCGTATCCCGCTCACCCGACTGACTTCGGCGCGGCACAAGACCTGCATAGGCGCCCACATCCTCGCTTCTGGCAAAACGATGAGGATCCTCGATACTGGCGGCATAGGTGAGAGCGGTGATGGGGCCGACGCCTGGAACGCTCATGAGACGGGCGCAAACCGGATCGTCGGTGGCGCGCTTCTCAAGAAGGCGATTGGAGGCACGCAGTTGCTCTTCCAGAGCCTCGATGGAAGCGATGAGCGGGGCAAATAGTGGCTCGAGATCTGGCCGCTGCAGAAACAGCGCAGCCAGGCGCTCTGCGCGCTTGCCAGAGGTACGGACCGAACCAAGACGCAAACCGAAGAGCTTCAAGAGGCCGCGCAGTTGGTTCGTCATGGCAATCCGCGTGGTGACCAGCTGCCATCGAATACGTAAAGCCGCCCGGTCGATGTGGGTGGCGGATGCCTTCATGTGGACCCGCTTGAACCAACCGGTCCGAGCGAGCTGCGCCAGTCCCTCGGCGTCATGCACATCGCTCTTGTTGACCCGCGCAGAGAGCACACCCTTGGCGTGGCGCGCGCAGATGCACTCGACCGGGACATCCCGCTCCGCCAGGCCATGATAGAGGAAGGTCGACAGTGCCCCGGTTTCCAGCACGACCAGATTCAGGTCAGGAAAATGCCGGCCGAACCACTTCGCCAGAACCTCTGGATCACTTGCCACGACATCACGCCGCAGCACTTCACCCTCAGCGTTAACGACGCACACATGCGTTGACTTGTCGCTTACGTCCAATCCTGCATAAATCGACATCGGTCACCCTCCTGCATTGAAGCGTTCGCGACTTCGTACCATCCAGGAGGGTGACTACATCAATTACGCGGTGT
>NZ_JBYSXE010000122.1:0-1256 GCF_058781925.1 Sphingobium sp. FW306-1B-F04DB
ATGAGACCGTATACGTTGACGCAGACTGATCAGAACACCGTAAAATCCCTCTTGCAAACGGGGCGGGCCATACGTTCATTCATCGATCGTCGGCGCGACCGGAATGTCGCCGTGAGCGGCCGGCTGCTCACTCGAGCAACCATTGGTCACATCTCGCCGCTATTCCGGACATTCGAGGGAGGGATTCAAATGGCTCTCGGACGTTGCTGGTGCGTCGCGCTTCGAGCCGAGATCGCCCTGTTTTCCGCGGACCATGCCACAGGCGCGGTTCGTGCGGGCATGGGCGCGCAAGTCTCTCGAGAAGGGCAGCCATTGCACAACATTCTGCAAGAGACTATATAAGGTCTGAATTTAGACCGGTGAGAATGCGATGCGATACTCCACTCAGGTGAAACCAATCAGCTATCTGAAGGCCAACGCCGCAGAGGTCCTGCTCGACCTCGCCGAAAAGCGGGAACCGATGGTCATCACTCAAAACGGTGAAGCCAAGGCCGTGATCCAGGACGTCGCTTCATTTGAGCAGACCCAGGACACTCTCGCCCTTTTGAAGCTTGCTGCAATCGGAAATCAGGACATCGAAGCCGGTAAGACCAAGCCCGCCCGCGCCGTCATCGAACGGCTCAAATCCAAGGCGTCCGCTCACTGATGGGAAAAGAGCAGTTCGAGGTCGAACTGACCCAGGGCGCAGAAGACGATCTCGAAGCAGTCTACGACTATCTACTCGAGAACGCTTCAGTCGAGGATGCCGTGGAGATGCTCGACGCCTTGCTCGAGCGAGTCCAAACACTAGAGCAATTCCCATTCCGGGGCGGCGTTCCCAAGGAACTCGATGCGCTTGGTATCCGGGAATTTCGGCAGATTTTGCTCAGGCCCTATCGATTGATCTATCGTGTCATCGGCAGCAAGGTCTACATCCTCGTGATCGCCGACGGTCGCCGTGACATGCAGGCGTTGCTCGAACGCCGCCTACTTGGTCGCGACCGGCCGCCTGCCGCTTAGATCCAGCCAGTGCCTGGATCCGCCGACGTCCCGGTCGTTCGACGCGCCTTTTACGCTGCCTGAAACATGGGGTGATCGCGGCGCGATTCGCCCTCAGTGAAAGTCTGGACGTGCTGGCTGGCAGGGTGGTTGCTCCCCGATAAGATGGAGATACGGGCTCACGATTGGAACCGGGCCCAAGCATCGAATGGAGAGCAACCATGGACCAGTATATTGGGCTTGATGTTTCCTTGAAAGAGACCGCTGTCTCTATCCGC
>NZ_JBYSXE010000123.1:0-1194 GCF_058781925.1 Sphingobium sp. FW306-1B-F04DB
GGATTGTCCGGGCGACCGCCTCCTCCGTTGTCATGGGGATTGCTCACGGCACTCTCCTTGGGTTGCGGCACAATTGCCGCCAAAAACAAGATGATGTCGTACAGCATTATAAACAAGTCCAGCCAAACGGAAAGCTGTGGGCATACGATATTGGTTGATCTGGACAGAGTCGAGCAATTGCAGTTTGCGTCCATCGGCGCGAGACTCTGTACTCCCCCTTAGCAAAGGCGTTCCCAATTCCACTTCCGCAAACTTTCACAGCAAATCGGCGGAAATTTCGACCTCGCCTTTGCTGATCTTCGACGGCTCGGCAAAAGCAGATGAACGAGCGGCCGCTTTCGGAAAGCTCACTTTGACCGACGAATGGCGAATTTGTCGGCGGAGGCCGCCAGGGCCTGCCGAAACGAGAGAAAGCCCCCGCTGATCCCTGCAGACATTGGCATTGATGGGGGAGCACGTTAGCTCTGATACATGTTCAAGCTTGGATACCACAAAGCGGACGAGTGGATCGAGCACTCCCATCCGCCAGTCTACTCTCTGGAAATGGCAGCGGGCGGTGAGGAAAAGCTCATTGCAACTGTTCCGCGCAGCGACCCGATCGTGTTCCAGAAGCTGACGGATTGCCTTACGCCTCCCTTTTTTCTGCTCTACGTCCTGCACACGCCGAGAGGAGAAGGCGAGCCGGGCCGCTATCAAAGCGCTGAGATCACCCGTGACGATCTGGACAGGTTTATCGACCGATATGAGTTGTTTCTGCGCTCGGACTCCCGCTTCGACCTGTGGCTGCACTCGCCTGCTGATCAGGCAACAATTGTCTGGGATCGTCACAACCTTGCATATGGCTACGGGCCAACGAGATTATTAGTTGAGGCGCTTGGCGGGCTTGGCTTTGAACGCGGTCAGCCTAGCATCCCAACTCCCCACCAGCATCACTATCATCAAGCCTTTGATGACGATGCTCGTGCGGTTCTCACGGGCATGACCTGGAGCTACTCGCCGCTTCAACCAGAGGATTGGCAATAGCAACGGCCGATTGCTTCCGCCGAATGCCCCTCAGGCGACACCTGAACAGACGGCGGGTTTCGGGCAGCGGAAAATGTACGATGAACGTCCGATTTGGCGAAGGATTTCGGGCGCATAAGCGTACGAAATCCTTACATGCAGGAACCCGCGATCCGCGTTCTCTGCGCTATG
>NZ_JBYSXE010000124.1:0-1095 GCF_058781925.1 Sphingobium sp. FW306-1B-F04DB
AGACCGACGCGAATGACGCCGACGGCCTGGCCCAACTGGCTGAAGCTGGATTTTACAAAGCGGTGCGGGTCAAGTCGTTCGACGCCATGTTGACCCGTACATTGGTGGGCGCCCGCAACCAGCTCCTCGATGTCTCAACTCAGCTAAGCAATCAGATCCGCGGTTTGATGAAGACGTTCGGTCTCATCGTACCCCCGGGCAAAGGCGCGGTGTTCGATGGCAATGTCCGGGCGCTTCTGGACGGCGAGGACCGCCTGGCACGGATTGTATTGCCGTTGCTCGAGGCGTGGCGCGGTATCCGCAAGCATGCCGCCGATCTTGATCGCCAATTGCTCGCGGCTGCGCGGCAAAGCCAGGCCTCTCAGCTGCTGATGACGATTCCGGGCATCGGCGCGGTCACTGCGGTGTCTTATGTCGCAGCGATCGAGGATCCAGCGAACTTCCGAACATCGCGCTCCGTTGGCGCGTGGCTTGGACTGACGACGCGTCGTTACCAGTCTGGCGAGGTCGATTATAACGGCCACATTTCACGACGAGGCGACAACCGTCTGCGCGGCCTGCTCTACGAAGCGGCGACAGTAATCCTTACCCGAACCAGTCCCAAAACCGAGAGCAGGCTAAAAGACTGGGGACTCAAGCTCCGCGAGCGATTGGGGTTTAGGCGCGCTGCCGTGGCTGTGGCGCGCAAACTCGCCGTCATCATGCACTCCATGCTCAAGACAGGAGAGACGTTCAATCCATCGGCTGGCGCCATCGCTTAACTGCAGCCTCCAGCCTAACTTGCTCAGTGCGTCGTCAATTTGACGTGCAGAGACGTCCCTGCTGTGGACGTGGGTCGGGCCATTCCGCATGTCCGGCTGCAGCTTCAAGAGACTGCGCCTGAAACATAGGAAGGCCCTACCTGCGAAGACCCATCATGCGGCGGCTCGTGCCGACCGCGGAGACAACCCTGCTCCCAGCAAACGACGACCCTCGCGCCAAAACGACCACTGAGAACATCGAAACCGATTAACCACCGTGCCAACGATCGTGGCGGCGCTGCTCTAGCCCTATGCCTCGACGCGCTTGACCGACGACATGCGATTAGACAACCGG
>NZ_JBYSXE010000125.1:0-1024 GCF_058781925.1 Sphingobium sp. FW306-1B-F04DB
TCGCCAGTCGAAGGACGGAGCCCAGACACGGCGCCTGCTTGCTCTAGCGGCCATTTACGAGGGCGGGAGCCGAACTGAAGCGGCGAGGATTGGTGGTGTGACGCTTCAGATCGTGCGGGATTGGGTGCTGAAGTTCAACGCGGGCGGCCCTGCCGGCCTTGTCGATCGCAAGGCCCCTGGATCGCCATCGCTGCTCAACGACAACCATCGTGCGGCTTTGGTGGAGATCATCGAGCAAGGCCCTATCCCGGCGGTTCATGGGGTGGTGCGCTGGCGGATCGTCGATCTGATCCAATGGCTTTGGGACGAGTTTGCGGTGTCCGTCTCCCGGCCGACGCTCAGCCGCGAGCTGCGTGGCTTGGGCTACCGGAAATTATCGGCCCGCCCCAAACATCACGCTCAGGACATCGAGGCTGCGGAGGCCTTCAAAAAGGGGGCTTTGCCGCCGAAGTGGATCAGGTCCGAGCGTCCCTCCCGCCCGGCACCCCAATAGAGATATGGTGGCAAGACGAGGCCCGGATCGGTCAGAAGAACAAGATCACCAGACGTTGGGCGAAGCAGGGCACGCGCCCGTCGGCACCGCACGATCAACGGACCAAATCGGCGTATATCTTCGGTGCGATCTGTCCTCAGCAAGGCAAGGCGGCTGGCCTCGTCCTGCCCTTCTGCAACACCGAGACGATGAACCTGCACTTGGCGGAAATCGCGCTGACGGTCGCGCCAGGGGCCCATGCTGTGCTGCTCATGGATCAGGCCGGTTGGCATCTGACGCCCAAGCTCGAGATACCGGCCAACATCTCCATCGTCGCGCTGCCCGCCAAAAGCCCTGAACTCAATCCGCAGGAAAATGTCTGGCAGTTCATGCGCGATAACTGGTTATCCAACCGCGTCTTCGCCTCCTACGACGACATCGTCGATCATTGCTGTCACGCCTGGAACACGCTCGTCGATCAGCCCTGGCGCATCATGTCCATCGGCATGCGCGAATGGGCTCACGGGTTCTGATCAGTGAATCTTGGTATTA
>NZ_JBYSXE010000126.1:0-1006 GCF_058781925.1 Sphingobium sp. FW306-1B-F04DB
ATTTAAGAACGTTGCCCACCGCCCCGCCCCACCCTATAGCCCCGCTCATGGAGCGGCTTTCGGGCAGCGTCCGCGTCCCGGAACATCTGCGGGGCGGCGTGATCGCGCTGGGAAATTTCGACGGCTTTCATGCGGGCCACCAAGCGGTGGTGGGCCGCGCGGTGGAACTTGCGCGCGCGATCGGCGGCCCCGCGCTGGTCGCGACCTTCGATCCGCATCCCGTGCGGCATTTCGCACCCGATGTGCCGCCCTTTCGGCTCACCACGCTCGACCAGCGGCAGCGGCTTTTCGCGCAGGCCGGCGCCGATGCGATGCTGGTCTTCGAATTCGGCGCCGAGCTAGCCTCGCTCACCGCCGAGCAATTCGTCGCGCAGCGGCTGATCGACCTGATCGGCGCGAAGGGCGTGGTGACGGGCGAGGACTTCACCTTTGGCAAGGGGCGCGGCGGCAATGTCGACGTGCTGGCCGAGCTGGGCGCGAAATTCGGCCTCGTCACCGAAGCGGTCGGCCCGGTCGCCGCGAACGGCGAGGTGATCTCGTCGAGCCGGATTCGCGAGGCATTGCAGGCGGGTGACTGCGAGACCGCGACGCGGCTGCTCACGCGCCCCTTCGCGATCGAGGGCGAGGTGATGCACGGTGACAAGGTCGGTCGCGATATCGGCTTTCCCACCGCCAATATCGGCCTCGGCCACTATCTGCGCCCGCGCTACGGCATCTATGCGGTCAGAGGCCGTTTGCCCGATGGGCGCGTCCTCGACGGCGCCGCCAATCTCGGCATCCGGCCGAGCTTCGATCCGCCGAAAGAATTGCTCGAACCGCATTTCTTCGATTTTTCGGGCGATCTTTACGGGCAGGTGGTCGAGGTCGAGCTGATCCACTTCCTGCGTCCCGAGGCGAAGTTTGATGGGCTTGAAGCGCTTAAGGTGCAGATCGCCAAGGATTGCGAAGAGGCGAAGCGGGTGCTGGCTGCCATTTAGCCCCTCCCCTTCAGGGGAGGGGCTGGGGT
>NZ_JBYSXE010000127.1:0-979 GCF_058781925.1 Sphingobium sp. FW306-1B-F04DB
GGGCGGAGGAGGAGGCGCGACGACCGGTGCGGCGGAAGAGCCCCCATCACCGCCTCCACAGGCGGACAGCGCAATGGTCAGCGCCAAGATCGACACAGCTTTCCGTGGCATCCCCCGCCCCCGAAAATTTGTATTACTCGAATGGTCGCAACTTTCTTTTGGTTACGCAAGTCAAAGTCTCGAGTTGCGTACCCGCGAGAGCCGCACGGATGAAAGCCCCGAGCCCTCGGGAACTGCCATTGCTTCGCCGCGAAGGTTGTTGGCAGCTCGCCCGACATTGCGGACATCGCTTCAATTCCCCATTACCCGGTTATGAAAAACATCCAGATTACCGACGGCGCGGTGAATGCGACTTTCAGCCTGTTTCAAGCGACCGACGAGGAGTTTGATGCGCTATTCCCGAATGGGAGCGAGATGGAGATCGTAGAAGACGTTATTCACCGTCTCGGTGAGGAAGAAGCTGGCCGCGCCATCGCCTCCATCTGGGATCGACCAATTTTGAAACGCGATGCGGTCGGTATTCACGGCACGTTGTTCTACGACAGCGAACATCGTCGAGAATATCTACCGACCTCGAGGCGTGAGACGGATAGGCCGAGCAGTTCCATAAATCCCGCGCAGCGAGCGCTCTTCGCCAGCCTTCGGGAATGACCGCTTTGCCCGTTTCGGCTAGCGCTCGCGCCGCATTGCGAACAGCCAGCCGACAAGGACTATGGCAACGAAGCAGCCCGCGAGCATCGAGATCATAGCCAGCTTGTCGGGTCGCCTTTCAGCAAGCCTCCACAGGACGATAGCTCCAGCGAACAGGATGGAGCCTCTCTTGAGCCAAACAGAACGTGATGACATTGCCGACGCGTCGCAGCCGGGCATGGTCCCGTCAAGACGAACGACCGCTTTCGACCGGCGGGTTCAACCGGTCACCGCAACACCTCTCGTAGTTTATCGACGGGTGTTTCGAAGTCCAAGGTCTTTCGGGGGC
>NZ_JBYSXE010000128.1:0-950 GCF_058781925.1 Sphingobium sp. FW306-1B-F04DB
GGCTCGACAAAGCCCCCCGCGAGGCCGACCGCGACGCAGTTGCGGAACCATTGCTTGCGCCGCACCCCGCCCTTGAACTTGATGTCGAAGGGCTCGATCAGCGGCTCGCCGACGGTCGAGAGCAGCCGGTCGAGCGCCGCGTCGCGCGACAGATAGCCGCTCGCATAGACGATCCCCGCGCCCATGCGGTGCTGCAACGGAATGCGCCATTGCCAGCCCGCGTCGTGCGCGATCGCCTGGGTGTAGGGCATCGGTGGGCCGAGATGTTTCGCCTGGACCGCGATCGCGCTGTCGTTGGGCAGCCAGTGCGACCAGTCCTCGAACCCCGCATGCAGCGCGCCGTCGATCAGCAGGCCCCGAAAGCCCGTGCAGTCGACGAACATATCGCCCTCGATGCGCCGGTCGCCGTCGAGCAGCAGCGCGGCGATATCGCCGGTCTCGCCGTCGAGTTCGACCTTCTGGATCTTGCCCTCGACGCGCTTCGTGCCGTCGGCTTCGGCGAGCTTGCGCAAATAGCGGCCGTAAAGCGTCGCATCGACATGATAGGCATAGTTCATCCGGTCTTCGGGCAGATGCGCGAACTTGCCCTGCAGCCCCGCGGCAACTTCGAGGCAGTAGTCGTCGTACGAATGCGGATAGCCCTTCGCGCGCGCATGCAGCCAGAAATGCTGGAAGCCCGCCGACCAATGGTCCTTCCCGCTGAGACCGAAGCTGTGGAAATAGCTGTGCCCGTCATATTTCCAGTTGTCGAACAGGATGCCCAGTTTGAAGGTCGCCTGCGACGCGCGCATGAATTCGGGCTCGGGGATCCCGAGGATGCGGTTGAAATTGACGAGCGGCGGAATCGTCGATTCGCCGACCCCGATGGTGCCGATCTGTTCGGATTCGACGAGCGTCAGGTCGACGGTGTGGCCCATCGTCCGGGCGATCGCCGCGGCCATCATCCAGCC
>NZ_JBYSXE010000129.1:0-948 GCF_058781925.1 Sphingobium sp. FW306-1B-F04DB
ATAGCGCAGAGAACGCGGATCGCGGGTTCCTGCATGTAAGGATTTCGTACGCTTATGCGCCCGAAATCCTTCGCCATTTCAGACTTTCAGCGGGATGAATCGATTCTCCGATAGTTGCCGATCATTCATGGAATTTGGCCGTCTCCTCAAGGATGCCGAGGAGCCGGTAAGAAGTTCAAATTTCAGGGCGTTCGGACGCGATCAGCGCATCATCCAGCGCGGATGACTTTATCAACTGTTGATAAGGTGCTATTCTCGCCGTGAATGGAGGCTCGATTATGATTAGCGCGGATCTCGGAAAGCAGCTTGAGAATTTCGTCAGCCGCCTCGTCGCGACGGGCCGCTACAACTCAAAAAGCGAGGTTCTACGCGAAGGCGTGCGCCTGATACAGGACAGGGAAACGCGCCTGGCCGCCTTCGATGCCTCGATAGCGCGGGGTCTTGCAGACGCGGACACAGGTCGCACGACACCGGCCGATCAGGTGTTTGATCGCCTTGAGGCCAAGTATCGCGCCATGAGTGCGGACAACGAATGATCGTCCATCTATCGGCCGAGGCCGAATATGATCTTGAGACGATCGGCGACTATATCGCGCGCGACAATCCGGCACGGGCCTTGAGCTTCTTGCAGGAGCTGCGTTCGAAATGCCTGGGGTTGGCGGACATGCCGGAACGATTCCCGCTCGTTCCGCGCTATGAGGCGAGCGGCGTGCGTCGGCGGGGCCATGGGAATTATCTGATCTTCTACCGGATCGAGCCGGAAAAAGTGATCATCCTCCACATTCTGCACGGTGCCCAGAACTACAACACCATCCTCTTTCCTTCCTGAATCGCCGCCATCTCGGACGTGCAGCTGGCTTTTTCGTCGCCTGAAACATGGGGTAATCGCGGCGCGATTCGCCCTCAGTCACGGCCAGACGTGCTGGCTGGCAGGGTGGTTGCTCCCCG
>NZ_JBYSXE010000012.1:0-89285 GCF_058781925.1 Sphingobium sp. FW306-1B-F04DB
ATCCTTGTCGATCGCCATATCGATGGTCCTTTCTTATCCATCTATATGACCTCGCGCACAAAATTCCTGACAGTTCCTTCTGGTGCGGGATTGACGGCACGGCGGCGTCTTATGCGCGCTTCAGCAGACCCAGGAGGAGACGATGCCTATTCTCCCCGATTTCTCGAAAGCTCGCTTCACCCCCGGCGCACCCGTCGACAACCGCTATTTCCCTTTGAATCCCGGCACCGTTGCGGCGTTCAGTGCGACCACCGCCGCCGGCGATACGGTCGAGGGCAATGACGTCTTCGTAACCTCGCTCAAGAATAACGTGTTGGGCGTGCAGACCTTCGTCGTGCGTGACACGGTGTATGACGAGGATATCCTCGCCGAGGACACGATCGACTTCTACGCCCAGGATACGAGAGGAAACGTCTGGTACTTTGGCGAGAAGGTCATCAACTATGAATATGACGATGACGGCAACTTCCTCGGCAGCAACAGCGGTGGCGCATGGCTGGCCGGTGAAAATGGCGCCTTGCCGGGGTGGATCATGGCTGCCCACCCGGTCAAAGGGCTTTCCTATTTCAACGAATTTGCGCCGGGCGTAGCGCTCGACGAGTCCCTCGTCCTGAGCCGTCACGCGCGGATCGAAACCGATCTGGGCCGGTTCACGACCTTGAAGACGCTCGATACGTCACAGCTCAGCCCCGGCGTTCGCGAGTTCAAATATTATGCGCCGGGCATTGGTCTGGTGCGCGAGGACGAGGATCTGGACGCGAATGACAATCCCGGTGCGATCAACGCGCTGAGGGACGTGGTCAGCGGCGCCACACCGCTACCCACCGAAAACACCGAGGCGCTGGAAGCGGAAGACTTCGTCAGCGACGGCTCCACACGCTGGATCACGATCGTGTCGGGGAATTCGGAGCTGAACAACTCGGTCGGCTACTATACCTTCGACCTCACCAGCGGGGTCATCGGCGAGGGACATATTCTCTTCGATGCCACCGCGGATCTCGATCCGGGCGATGCGCTATCGATCCATGTGGCAGAGGATCAGGGAATCGGCCTTTTCTTCGTGCCCGACGGAGCGGAGCTCGGGGTCGATCTTTCCGATTTCGAGGATGGCGGCCTTTTCTTCAAGAATCTGCTGACGGACGGGCCCGCGCTGCTGTCCGACGGCATGGCCCCGATCGTCATCAACGCCGATGGGGACCCGCTGCCCATCCCGATGTTCCACGCCATGGGCGCAAACAAAGGATCCAATCTGCTCAACCCGGGCCTGGGGCTGCAGGCCGTCGAATGGGAGTTCTCCGAGGACGAGGGCGATGAGGAGGAGGTGACGGTGATCGGCTTCGAGGATCTTCGCCGCACCCAGGAAGACTATGACGGAGATTTCGACGATTTGCTGATCGCCTTTTCGGATACGCAGATCGACGCGAGCGAATTCGCGCCGCCCCCGCGGGAGGAGCCGCGCGCGGCTCCATCGATCGAGGCCGAGATCGACCATGCGCTGGACGTTCCGATGCTTCGGGCGTTCGAGCTGGCCATGTTGTCTCACGAGCAGATTGCCTGACGGCCAATAAACGACTGCTGGAAAAGGAGTGATCCTATGCGGATCCTTTCGGGATCGGATATCCCGCCGGCATTGAAGGACGTCGTATCCGCGTGCCGCGAGCATTTCGTGCTCGCGGCAACGCTCAGCGCGCTAATCAACGTTCTTTATCTCGCGCCGACCATTTACATGCTCCAGGTCTATGATCGCGTTGTGCCGACGGGGAGCGTCGCGACGCTGGCATGGATCACATTGGTCGTCGCTCTTGCCCTCGGCACGCTGGCGCTGCTTGATGCGATCCGCTCGCGCGTCATGATCCGGGCGTCGCTGCGCATCGAAAAGATGCTGTACCCGCCGCTGCTGCATCGTCTGTTTGCCCGCGCCGGTATTGACGGCGGCGGCAGGGCAACGGCCCAGCCGATGCGGGAGCTCGATACGTTGCGGCAGGCGTGTGCTGGGCCGCCTGCGATCGTATTGTTCGATGTGCCGTGGACGCCGATTTATGTCCTGGTCGCAACCTTGCTGCACCCGCTGCTGGGCATCGTGATCCTGGTCGGCGCGGGCATGCTGATCGCAGTCACCTTCGCCAATGGACGCGCCACCCGGACCAAATCCGAGACAGCCATGCGGACAAGTGCTGCCGCCTTTGCGATCCTGGACAGGCTGGTAGCCAAGGCCGAGATTGTCCGTGCCTTGGGCATGCGAAGGGCGATCGTCCTGCGACAATTGGCGGATCGCCGGGCGGGACTGGCGCTGGGCCTGGACGCGCAGATGCAGGGCAGCCTGTACACGGCGCTTGCCAAGTTCCTGCGGCTTTTCATGCAGTCCATCGCGCTGGGCTGTGGTGCGTGGCTTGCCATCGAGCATGAAATCTCGGTTGGCTCGATCATCGCCGCCTCGATACTGTTGAGCCGGGCGCTCCAGCCGGTGGAGCAGATGGTGGCGGCATGGCCGGCCATCCTGCAGGCGCGTCACGCGCTCGACACGCTGAGCCGGCTCTTCCGGGGATCGGCTGATCTCGATCGGATAAGAACGTCTCTGCCGCCTCCGGCAGGCCAGGTCGAGCTGCAACGCGTCTCCGTTCGGAGATCGGACGGTACGCTTCTGCTCAAGAACGTGTCGTTCGAACTGACACCGGGGAGCATCCTCGGCGTGATCGGCCCGTCGGGTGCGGGCAAGACAACGCTGGCGCGGGTCATCACCGGCGCTCTTCCGCCCAGCGACGGCGTCGTCCGATACGATGGCGCCGATATCGAGGATTGGGATCCGGAAGCGCTGGGGGCTCATATCGGCTATCTGGCACAGGATGTCGCGCTGCTGCCGGGTACCATTGCCGAGAATATCTCGCGCTTTGCGATCGCGGGCGGCGCAATCAAGGCCGATATCGACGAAAAGGTCATCGCCGCGGCCCGCGCCGCCGATGTGCACGAGTTGATCCTGCAACTGCGCGGCGGGTATGACGCGTGGCTGGAAGGAAGCGACTACGCCCTCTCCGCCGGCCAGCGGCAACGCATTGCGCTTGCGCGCGCGCTTTACGACGAGCCAGCGCTCGTCGTGCTGGACGAGCCCAATTCGGCCCTGGACGCGGCTGGCGAGCAGGCTCTTGCGCGAGCGATCTCCGCGGCCCGCGAGCGCGGCGCCGCCGTGGTCATCATCACGCATCGATCCAGCATCCTGCGGATGAGCGATGATGTCCTCTTTCTCAACAATGGCATGATCGAACGTTTCGGGCCGCGCCCCGAGGTACTCGAGGCGCTGACCGCCCGAGCAAGAGCCCCCAATGTCTTCACAATCACGGGCAGATAGTGCGATGGCTTCATCCCCTATCCATTTGCCAACGGCCGCGGTCGGCACGCCGATCCTTGAAACGGATATCCCCGGCAAGGAGCGGCGCCAGGCGCTCGTCGTCGCTCTTGGCTTTTTCGGCATAATCCTGGGCGGGGCCGCGCTGATCCCGCTGGATGCAGGTGCGGTTGCCAGTGGCCGGGTCACTGTGTCCGGCCATCGCCAGGCCGTCCAGCACAAGGACGGCGGCATCGTGACGTCACTCGGCGTTCGCGAGGGACAGACGGTGCGCAAGGGGCAGATCCTGATGACGATTTCGGCAAGCGAGCTGGAAGCCGAGGAGCGCGCTCTCGCGAGCGAATACGTCACATTGTTGGCCCAGCAGGCGCGCCTGCGCGCGGAACGGGATGGACAAGCCGAGGTCACCCCGCCGTCCGAATTCGCCTCGATCGCGCCCATGGACAAGGCAGTCGCCGAGGATGCCATGCGTCTTCAGCGGGCCTTGTTCGAAGCGCGCAGGGAGGCGCAGCGCGCCCAGAAAAGCGTCCTGTCGCAACGCGCAAGGCAGAGCGCGGAGCAGGCATCGGGCTTCATGCAGCAGCGTATTTCCAATCGCGAGCAGCGGCGCCTCCTGGGCGATGAACTCGCCGGAATGAAGACACTCGAAAAACGGGGGTTCGCATCGACGAACCGGATACGTGCGCTCGAGCGCAGCGCGGCCGCACTCGACGGCGATCATGGCGCGCTTGGTGCCGAGATCGCCCGTTCGCGCGCGGCGATGGGAGAGTTGTCGATGCAGTCGCTTTCGCTTGACCGGGAAATGGCCGAACAGGTGTCCGAGCAGCTTCGTGACGTGACACTGCGGCTCGATGCGGTGCGGCCGAAACTTGCGGCCGTTCGTGGCCAGCTTGCTCAGGCGCAGATAAGGGCTCCCGCGTCGGGCAAGGTCATTGGCCTGTCGGCATTCACCATTGGGGGCATCGTGACCGCTGGGCAGGTGTTGATGGAGATCGTGCCCCAGGATCGCGAGCTGATCATCGATGCCATGGTGTCGCCTTCGGATGCGGACGACGTCAGCGCAGGGCAGCAGGTGCAGGTCCGCTTTTCCTCCATCCAGGAACGCAGCTTGCCGATATTGCACGGGCGCGTGGCGCGCCTTTCGGCGGATAGCTTTACCGATCAGCGGACCGGCCAACAGTACTTCCGGGCGGAAATCAGGGTTCCCAGAACCGAGCTCGACAAGATCAGACAGCTTCGGCCCGGTCGCATGCCAATTCAAGCGGGGCTGCCTGCCGAGGTCCTCATTCCGCTCAGGAGCAGATCCGCCCTGACGTTCCTCGTCGAGCCGCTAAGCAGATCCATGTGGCGCACCGGTCGTGAGGATTGATTTCGTGCTGGGTGCCGCTCCTTGCGCGTGCCCGGGGACGATCATCAAAACGCGACATCAAGGCCGATCCTGACCGTTCGAGGTCGAAGCGGCGGCCGGTATGATCGGGATCGTATAGAGCACAGCCCACGTGCCCCGATCCTGGCCATATTTGGCAGTTCCCGGTCCTCCGCGTCGGCAAATGCGGGGGCGGGATAGTTGAGCGCGCTGTCATTGAGAAACCTCAGTCGTGGTCGACATAGGCTTCTTTCCCGGCTGGCGGCGACGAACCACGTCCTTCCCCGTAGAGCCGCCGCTGTCCATCCAGCACTGCACGATAGGCCCGCTGAAGATGCTTTTCCACCGCGCTCAGGCTGATGCCGAAGTCTCGGGCAATCTGCGTCTGCGTTTCGCCTGCGATACGAAAGCGCCGGAAGGCGTCAGCCGTGCGCTCGGGCAGCGTGTTGAGGATGGCGTCGACCTGTCTGAGGCGCTCCCGAGCGATCAGCATTTGCTCGAGGGAAGATTGGTGATCTGCATCGTCGGCGGCCCGCCGGTTGGCGGTAGCCCAAGCCTCATCGCGCAGCGCACGACGTCTTTCTCCCCTTCGGTAGTCGAGCAGAAGATGGTTGGCCATCTGGTAAAGATAGGCCCGCGGTTGCCCGATTGGGCCACTGGCAAGGCCTTCGATCTTCAGGAACAGATCGTGGACGAGATCTTCCGCGTCCGCCACGGGAATGCCACGCGCCACAAGGAACCGTGCAAGGTCCGGTCGCATCATCATGAAGACTTGCTTGAGACCGAGATTCCCCATGAAGGCAAGCTCCGCGCCCAGCCGAATCCGAGATCTGTCTGCGGATTATGTAGATAGCACCGGCGTTCGATTCGGGACACCGAAGCCAGCATCCATTTGGCTAGAGCAGAAGTAGCTATCGGCCGCCCCTTGTATGAATGGACGTCCGTTCCCAGGTGCCTCGGCCTTGGCGCAGCCCGACCAAAGACAGTTTCCCGTGGTGAAGCCGCCATGGCTCGCTTCGGATTGATTGGCTGGAGCTAAATCTCGACCTGGCTGCCGAGCTCGATCACGCGATTGGTGGGCAGCTTGAAGAACTCCATCGGGGTTGCAGAATTGCGATGAAGCCAAGCGAAGAGTTTCTCGCGCCATAGCGCCATGCCCGGCCGATCGGTTGCGATCAGAGTCTGCCGGCTGAGGAAAAAACTCGTATCTGCGAGTTTGAACGGTCCTTTACAGCGATCGATCCCCGCCAGCGCCGCCGGAAGATCGACATCGTCCATAAAACCGTACCGCAGGATCAGTCGGTAGAATCCGTTTCCAAGATCCGAAATCTCGTCGCGCGTGTCGGGCGGGACATGCGGCACGCCTTCGATCGCGATGGTGAGGATCACGACGCGCTCGTGGAGCACCTTGTTGTGCTTCATGTTGTGCAGCAGCGCTGGCGGAACGCCCGTAGCCGCCGAGGACAGAAACACCGCCGTCCCTGGTACGCGCGTCACCGAGCCTGAAGCAGAGCTTGCAAAGAGCTCGAGCGGCATCGCACTTTCTTCCAGTCGTTGGCGCATGAGGCGACGGCCCGTGGCCCAGGTCGTGAGGATCGTGAAGGCAATCGCGCCGACGAGCAGGGGGAACCATCCTCCATCCGGGATCTTGGTGATGTTGGACGCGAAATAGGCGCCATCGATGATCAGGAATGCCCCGGTCACCAGCACCGATAGCCAGCGCGGCCAGTTCCAGACGGCGCTGGTCAACGCGCCGAGCATGCAGGCGGTGATGAACATCGTGCCCGTGACAGCAATGCCATAGGCAGCCGCGAGATTGCTTGACGATCGGAAGCCCAAAACGAGCATAATCACGAAAAGCAGAAGCGCGCGATTGACGAGCGGTATGTAGATCTGTCCTGCGGCACTGGCACTGGTATAGGCGATCTTCAGACGCGGGAAGAAACCGAGCTGAACCGCCTGATGCGCCACGGAGAATGCACCCGAGATGACGGCCTGGCTTGCGATGATCGTGGCCAGCGTTGCTAGCACGACGAGCGGTAACCGCATCGTTTCGGGCGCCATGAGAAAGAAAGGGTTCGCGGCGGCGGCGGGTTGAGAGAGTAGCAACGCGCCCTGACCCATATAGTTGAGCAGCAGGCACGGGAAGGCGATCCAGAGCCACGAAATGAAGATCGCCCGCCTCCCGAAATGCCCCATATCGGCATAGAGCGCCTCGGCACCCGTCACCGCGAGCACCACCGACCCGAGCGCGAGAAAGGCGAGTTTCGGATCGAGCAGGAAGAAGTTGAGCGCCCACCAGGGATTGAGCGCCGCCAGTATCGAAGGGTCGCGGATGATACCCATCACGCCAAGCGTGGCGAGCACGATGAAATAGACGACCATGATCGGCCCGAAAAGAACACCGACACGCGCGGTGCCATGGCTTTGGATGGCGAAAAGTCCAATGAGTATTGCAACTACGATCGGGAGAACAAGCGGGCCCAGGCCGGCCTGCACCACCGTCAGCCCCTCGACCGCGGAAAGGACGGAGATCGCAGGGGTGATGATCGCATCGCCGAAGAACAACGCGGTCGCGAGCACCGCGAGCAGCGTGATACCGCGCGTCCAGCGATGCGCCTCGGACTTGCGCACGATGAGCGCGAGCAGTGCGAGGCTGCCGCCCTCTCCCTTGTTGTCCGCCCGTAGGATGATGAACACATATTTGACCGTGACGATAAGCATCATGGTCCAAAAGATGAGGCTGATCACCCCGAAGATATGTGGAAGATCAACGTTCAGAGGATGGTGACCGACAAAGCTTTCCTTCAGGGCATACAGAGGGGACGTCCCGATATCGCCAAAGACGACGGCCAGAGCTCCAAGCGCAAGCCCCGCCAGCCCATCCTTCGGTCCATGATGCGTGCCATGTTGCGAGCTGGGAACCGTCGGGGGAACATCAGGCATTGCAGCATCCCTCGAACCGGAGAGTCACGTCCATGACCAGCTGCGTAACGCATAGCTCCAATGCCGTCAGCATGAGAAATGAACGCAGCTTGGCCACATCTCCGTTCGAGCACGATGATATTGGCCGTGCCACTGCCCTATTGCAGCGGTTCGGCGATCCCGTGCATGAACCCCAAGCCGCCATCGGCACAAACATCAAAGCATGGCGGCTTCTCTATCGCGGCCGAGGTCAAGGGGCGCGGTCAGATGGTTCCCGCTCGAAGTTGCTTGACCGCATGATCGGTCGCTCTGGCCGTCAGCGCCATGAAGGTGAGCGACGGGTTCACGCACGAGACCGATGCCATCTGCGCGCCGTCAGTCACGAACAGGTTCGTGGCGTCATGGGCCTGGCTCCATCGGTTGAGGACCGATTGCCGCGGGTCGGCACCCATGCGCGCGCCGCCCATTTCATGGATCGCGTCGCCGGGCACATGCTCCTTGCGTTCGCTCGTCACGTTGACGAGCCCGGCCCGCCTCAGCATCGCTTCGCCTTCCATCCGGGCATCGCTCATCATGTTGAGTTCGTTGTCGCGAAAGGTGACGTCAAAGCGCATTAGCGGAATGCCGAAGCGGTCGACCTTGTCGGGGTGCAGCGATACGCGGTTGTCTTCATAGGGGAGGCATTCGCCGAATGCGCCCATGCTGAATTTCCAGGGGCCGTACTGACGCATCGCATGCTTCATCGCTGCGCCGAAACCCTGCGGTGCGGCCGGAGCACGATATGCCGCACCCTGAAAGCCGTAGCCGCGTCTGAAGCCGACGCCCTCTTCGCCCCCCACGTTGCGGAACCGCGGAATATAGACCGCGCCGGGGCGCCGGCCATATTCGATATAGTCGGTCATCCCGGGGATCTCGCCCGAGATGCCGACACGGAAGATATGATCCATGACATAGCGGCCGAGCGTGCCGCTCGCGTCGAAGTGGCTGCGCCCGCTGCCTTCGGGGCGCGAATTCATCAAAATCTGGGTCGAGGCCATTGCCGAGGCGCACAGGAAGACCAGCCGCGCCGGAATGATTTCTGCCTGACCGGTATTGGCGTCGATGACGCGCACGCCCGTCACCCGCTTGCGCGCGGCATCATATTCGAGGTTGCTGACCACCGCATCGGAGCGGAGCGTCAGCCGGCCCGTCGCGCGCGCGGCGGGCAAGGTCACCGCCTGTGTCGAGAAATAGGCGCCGAACGAACAGCCGCGGCCGCACTGGTTGCGGAACTGGCACTTGGATCGGCCCTGATCGGGCTTGTCCTCGGTCATGTTCGAAAGGCGCGTATGGATCAGCTTGCGGCCGGGCGAGGTCGCCTCGAGCTGCTGCTTCACCCATTTCTCCGCGATGTTCATCGGCATGGGCGGCTGGAATTCGCTGTCGGGCAACTGGGGCAGGTTTTCGCGCGAGCCCGACACGCCCGCATATTTCTCGACATAGCTGTACCAGGGCGCGAGGTCATCATAGCGGATCGGCCAGTCGATCCCGACATTTTCGCGCTTGTTCGCCTCGAAATCCTCAGGCGCCCAGCGGAACGACCAGCGCCCCCAGATCAGCGACTTGCCGCCCACCGCGCCGGGGCGGATCCAGTAGAATTTCTCGCCCTCATCATAGGCGTAGGGATTGAGCCGGTCGTTATTGTAGAATTTCTCGCCCCCCGGAGAAACATAGCCGTGCCGGGCGATGAAATAGTCGCTCTCGAGCAAGCGCTGGGGCATCATGTTGCGCGCGGGGATTTCGAACGGCGCCTTGCCGTCATAATCGTAATTCTCGCCATGCTCGACCATCACGCCGCGGTCGAGCATCAGCACGCGCAGCCCCTTTTCGGTGAGTTCCTTGGCTGCCCAGCCACCGCTCACGCCCGAGCCGATGACGATCGCGTCGAATTGGTCCGTCGCTGCCATTACAATAAATTCCTTTTTTGACCGTTTCAGGCGCGAAGCCGGCTGAGTGTTGCAAAGCTGGTGGTGATGTCGGGCAGATAGGGTGCGGGCGACTGGTCGTTCTCGACATAGAAATGCCGCACACCCGCGAGCTCGTTCAGCGTGAAGATGTCGGCGAAATCGATGACGCCCTTGCCGACGCTCGTCATCGTGCCGTCCGCGGTCATGTCCTTCACATGATAAGCGTAGATCTGCCCGGGCAGGCGGCGGATCAGCGCCTTGGGATCCTGGCCCGCCTTGACCGCCCAGAACAGGTCGAGCTCGATCTTCACCAACGCCGGGTCGCGTTCGGCGACCAGCATCTCGAACAGGCTCTGGTCGCCCGCCTTTTGCGTGAACTCGAAATCATGATTGTGATAGGCGAAGCCCAACCCCGCCTTTTTCAGCCGCTCGCCGAAGCGGTTGAAGTCGGCGACCGCCCCGCGCCAGGCGGTGCCGTTGCGGAACCGCTCTTCCATCCAGGGCAGGACGATCGTATCCGCGCCGAGCGTGCGCGCCATGGCGAGTGACGCGTCGAACTGGTTGGCGAGCGCATCATAGCCGACATGGATGGACGGCGCCTTCAGGCCGAGCCGATCCATGGTCCGCCGGAGCAGGGCGTGATCCATCCTGTCATAACCGCCACCGCCGAACTCGACCTCGCGATAGCCGATCGCCGCGACCTTCTCGAGCGTCGCGACGGGATCCGCGGCGAACAGCTCGCGCAGCGTGTAGAGCTGGAGCCCGATCGGCCGCGCGCCCGATTTCGTCCTCGCCTGCAGCGGGCCGAGTGCAAATGCGGTCGCCAGTGCAGCGCCGCCGCTGAGAATTTGCCGTCTTGTGGTCATCATGACGAATAGACCTTGTTGACGTTGGAATAGAGGAAAGCGCCGTCGTACCGGCCGGGCACCGGCACATATTCACGCTCCTGCGTCATGCCGATTTCCGAGGTGTAGTAGCCGGTGATGACGAGCTGGCGGAACTTCTCGAAGAAGTCCGCACCGCCCGGGAACTTGTTGTCCATTGCCAGCGTCAGCAATGTGTCCTGCTGCTCGGGCGTCGCCTTGTCGGTGGTGACGCCATAATCGCGCCGGCTGCATGACTCGATCGCATAAAGGCCCGCGAGGATCGGCACCCGGTCCTCGGGCAGCGCCCAGTCGGCGAGCAGCTTTTCGATGAACTGCGGAACGCCCGCCGCAATCGCGCCCGGCGTGTCGGTGGTCGGAATCACGCGCTCGCTGAGCGCGGTGACCAGCGCGCGCTGCGCGGCGGTGAACACCGCGGTACCCGGCGGGCCGTCGGTGATCGCAGGCATTCCCTCTGCCGCGCGCGCGATCGGCGCGAACAGCGCGGTTCCGAACATCGCGACGATGCCCCCCATCGCATCCCTGCGGTCTATGTTCATTGCGCGCCCTCCGTTGCGTCCTGGCTCAATGCCGCCTCGGGCAGCGGACGCACCCAGATGTTGCGGAACGAGACCGGTGAATCATGGTCCTGAAGCTGGAGCGGGGCGGCGTCGCCATGCGCCTGATATTTCGCGACCTGACGCCAGACCGTGGAGCCCAGAAGCGGTTGCCGGTTCTGGACCAGCACGCCGTTGAGGAAGACGGTCAGATAGGCGGGGCGCCGGACTGATCCGTCCGCGGTGAACCGGGGCCGCTCGAACACGATGTCATAGCTCTGCCATTCGCCCGGCGCGCGCGAGGGGTTCACCAGCGGCGGCTTCCAGCCATAGATCGCGCCCACGGTGCCGTCGGCATAGGTGGGGTTCCGATAGCCGTCGAGGATCTGGACCTCGTAATGCTGCATGAACCAGATGCCACTGTTGCCGCGGTCCTGAGAACTTTTTTCCGGCGGATTGGGCGAGCGGAACTCAAGATGGAGCTGGACATCACCAAAGCTCTGCCGGCTGACCAGTGCGCTTTCGCCCTGGCCCTTCTCGCGCGGCGGCACCGTCATCGCGCCATCCTTGACGACCCAGGGCTTGCCGGAGGGCTTCCATGCGTCGAGTGACTTTCCGTCGAACAGGACTACCGCGTCGGAGGGCGCCGCTCCCGGCGTCGACCCCGGCGTCACTGCCGACGGCGCAGGGCGATCGGCATCATGCACGCGCCACTTGCCGTCGGGCAGCATCGGGGTGTCGCGAAAGCCCGGTTTTTCCTCCGCGGCCGCCAGGCCGGGTGCGGCGACCGCAATCCCTGCAGCCAATGTCATATACGCGACGTGCTTCAAGCGCCCTACTCCATTCAGCTTTGGTCGATATCCCGATAGGCGGCGATCAGCCGGTCCTCGCCGGCGCGACCGTCCGTTGAATTGCCGTGCTCCATGCCGATCACGCCATTGAACTTGCGGTCGCGTAGCCATTTGACGATGTTGCGATGGTTGATCTCGCCGGTGCCCGGCTCCTTGCGACCCGGATTGTCGCCGAACTGGATATAGGCGATTTCGTCCCAGCAGCTTTCGAGCGTGCGGATCAGGTTCCCGGCCTGAATCTGCTCGTGATAGAGGTCCGCCAGCACCTTCACCGCCGGGCTGTTGACCGCGCGGGCGATGGCGAAGCCCTGCGGGATCGTCTGCAGGAACACGCCGGGATGGTTCACCAGCGTATTGAGCGGCTCCATCACCATCACCAGCCCGTGCGGTTCGCAGATCTCGGCGGCGCGGCGCATCACGTCGATGACGCGGGCGGTCTGGATCTCGACCGGAATCCTGCGGTCGAGAAAACCCTGCACGACCGTCATCCATTTGGCGTTGAGGCGCTTTGCCACCTCGACGGAGGCCCGCACATCCGCCAGGAACGCCTCGCGCTGCGCGTTGTCGTCGCCACCCAGCACCGGACGAAAATCGTCCCATTTCGGCATGCTCGCGACGAACACACCCATCGTCATGCCGCGTGTCGCAAGCGCCTTCGCCATGGCATTCTGCTCGGCGACCGTTCGGTCGCCCGCGGTATTGTCTTCCCAGGCGCGAAAACCCTGGTCCGCGGCATAGGCGATCTGCTCGATCAGGCCGCCGCGGCTCGCAAAACTTCCCTCGTGCGGCGCATAACCAAGCGTGAAGGAACGATTTTGCTGCGCCGGCGCTGCACCGGCCAGCCCGGCGATCCCCGCACCGACCGCACCGGCCGCGAGGATCGAGCGGCGAGAGAGGTTCATATGCCTGCCTCGGGCGCAGGAGCGGCCGTGCGCTGCTTGCGCCGCTCACTCAGCCAGATCAGCCCGAAGACCGCAAGGAGTACCAGCGGCACGATCGCGAGCCGCTGGAAGGACAAGGACGCAGCGGCGTCTTCCACCTGGCGCAAAGCCTCACCGGACAGTTGTGCGAAGGCGGCGGGGCCACCGGCAAACTCGACCTTGGCGGCGTCGAACATCGCGCCGAGGCGCGGCAATACGACGAAGCTCGATAGCGCGCCCGCCGAGCCGAGCAGGCCGAGCGCCCATGCGCCGCCTTTGGGATAACGCTCGGCGACCGAGGCGAGCATCGTCGGCCACATCGCGCAGACGCCCAGACCCCAGACCGTCGAGGCGAGGATCGCCGCGGCCGGCGATTGCGCGCGTGACAGCATGAACAGCCCGATCGCGGCGAGCAGGCTCGAAACCCACAGCAGGCCGGGGTTCGACAGATAGCCCGCGAGCCGACCGGCGAAGTGCCGGAAGATGAACATCAGCGCGCTGACATAGACGAGAAGCAGGATGCCGCGCATGCCGACGCGGTTCGACAGCGCGACGTCGATCCATTGCCCCGGCGCAAGCTCGGACGCGGCGGTCAGGAACATCGCGATGAACCAGACAAAGAAGCTCGGGCGACGGAAAACCTCGGCGATCATCTCACCGAAGCTGGCGCCGCTTTCGCTGCGCAGCGGCGGCGGAAACGTGGTGGTCGCCGCGATCGCTATGACAAAGACCGAGGGAACCAGCACCAGCGCCATGATCCCCTGCCACGGCAGCGCCGAGGACAGGAAGAAGCCGGCAAGACCGCCGACGATCAGCCCGCCCGGATACCAGGCGTGGAGCACGTTGAGCCGGTGCGTCGTGTCCTCGGGATAAAGCTGCGCGGTGAGGGGGTTGATCGAGGCCTCTGCAAGGCCCCAGCCGATCCCGCTCAGCAGCATCCCCGCCCAGACGAGCGTATAGATCGTCATGCCGCTCGCGATCGTGCCCGCGCCCACGATCAGGCCGGTACCGGCGACGAAGCACAGGCCGCAGCCGAGCAGCATCCGGCGCATCCCGATCTGGTCGAGAAAGGCGCTGGTCACGAACAACGTGGCGGCGAAGCCCAGGAATGCCGATCCCAGCGCCGAGCCGATCAGTTCGCCCGCTTCCATTGGGGCGATCGGATCGATCCACTGCGCCTTGAGGCTGCCCGCGATCGCGGCGCGGATCGCGGCGCTGGCGGCGGCGGTGAACAGCGCCAGCACTGCCAGCCAGAACAATCGGCTCTCGTTGACTCCTTTTGTTTCCACGCCGTCCCCTCCTTCTATGTTTTGCTGCGCGGCATCTTGCTCAGTCGAGACCGAGCAGCTTCCGGTTGAGCGCCGGATCGCTGCCGGCCGCAAAATCGTCGAACGCGCGCTCGGGCCGACGGATCATGTGCGCTGCGATGAACGGAGCCCCCTCGCGCGCGCCGTCCTCGGGATGCTTCAGGCAGCATTCCCATTCGAGGACCGCCCAACCCGCATAGCCGTACTGCGTCAGCTTCGAGAAGATCCCGGTGAAGTCGACCTGTCCGTCGCCGAGCGAGCGGAAGCGGCCGGGGCGATCGATCCAGTCCTGATAGCCCCCATAGACGCCCGAGCGTCCGGTCGGATTGAACTCGGCATCTTTGACGTGAAACATCCGGATGCGCTCGTGATAGATGTCGATGAACGCGAGATAATCGAGCGCCTGCAGCACGAAGTGGCTGGGGTCATAGAGGATGTTCGCGCGCGGGTGATTGCCCACGCCGGCCAGGAAGCGCTCGAAGGTGGCCCCGTCGTGCAGATCCTCGCCGGGGTGGATTTCATAGGCAAGATCGACGCCGGCATCTTCGAACGCGTCGAGGATCGGCCGCCACCGTCGCGCCAGTTCGTCGAACGCTTCGTCGATCAGTCCCGTCGGGCGCTGGGGCCAGGGATAGAAGAAGGGCCAGGCCAGCGCCCCGGAAAAGGTGGCATGCGCCTTGAGGCCAAGGCGTCGGCTCGCCTTCGCAGCCAGATTGAGCTGCTCCACCGCCCAAGCCTGACGCGCATCGGGCTTGCCGCGCACCGCCTCGGGCGCAAAGCCGTCGAACGCGGCATCATAGGCGGGATGAACCGCGACAAGCTGTCCCTGCAGGTGCGTCGACAGCTCGGTGATCTCGACGCCCGCCTCGCGACAGGTGCCGGCGAGCTCGTCGCAATAATCCTGACTCTCGGCGGCGCGACTGAGGTCGATGCAGCGGCTGTCCCATGTCGGAACCTGGATGCCGACATAACCCGCCTCGGCCATCCAGCGCGCGGCGGACGCCAGCGTGTCGAACGGCGCCGCATCGCTCATGAACTGCGCGAGGAAGATGGCGGGGCCCTTCATCGGATGGCTCCTGCGAACGGGCGTGTCACTTCGCGGTCTCGGCCTTGAGCCAGGCGATCAATGCCTTGCGCTTTGCCGGATCGGTGACTCGCATGACCATGCGCGTGCCCGGCACCTTCTGGGTCGGGGCCGCCAGAAACTGGTCGAGGGTCGCGTCGCTCCAGCGGATGTTCGAGGCCTTGAGCGCGGGGCTGTAGTTGGCGAATCCTGCCGCGGAACCCGCCTGCCGCCCGAACAGCCCGTGGAGACTGGGGCCCATGGCGCTTCCCGCGCCGGCCTTGACCGTATGACAGGCACGGCACTGGGCGAAGGTCTGCGCACCCGGATCAGGGCTGGCCTGCGCGATGGAGGCGGGCGACAGCGCTGGCACGAGCGCAATCAATGCCGCAGCCGGCACGAGGCCGATCAAAAATTTCATTATCCTCTCCGGTCTGGAAACGATCGGTCGCCTCGTGTAACCGCTCTCCGCTCCAGGATGCAACCATGTATGACAACGCAATCAGTGAAATGCGATCAATGGTTTGCTGGCTGACGATGAGCGCACGGAAAACGAAAGGGACAGGATGACCGCGATCACGAAACGCAGGGTCCGCTACGGTATGGTCGGCGGGGGCGAGGGCGCTTTTATCGGCGCGGTGCACCGGATGTCGGCGGCGCTCGACGGCGAATATGCGCTGGTCTGCGGCGCCTTCAGCACCGATGCGGCGCGCAACGCCCGCAGCGGCGACTTGATCGGGCTGGATCCGACCCGCGTCTACCCGACCTTTGATGCGCTGATCGCGGGCGAGCGCGCGCTGCCCGAGGACGAGCGGATGGAAGCGGTGGCGATCGTCACCCCCAACCACCTCCACGCGCCCATGGCGATCGCCGCACTGGACGCGGGCTTTCACGTCATGTCCGAAAAACCGATGGCGCTGAATCTCGATGAGGCGCTGGCGATCCGCGACGCGCTGCGCCGCAGCGGCCGGCTCTATGCGCTCGCTTTCACTTACAGCGGTTATCCGCTGGTGGAAGAAGCGCGCGCGCGCGTGCAACGCGGTGATTTCGGCCGGATCCGGCTCGTGCAGGTCGAATATCTGCAGGGCTGGCTGAGCACGCCGATCGACCGCGACGGGCACAAACAGGCGGAGTGGCGTACCGATCCTGCCCGCGCCGGGCTCGGCGGATGCCTGGGCGATATCGGAACACACGCCTTCCAGCTCGCCGAACACATCTCCGGCCTGCGGATAGAGGAACTGAGCGCGGAGTTGACCACGCATGTGCCGGGGCGCCGGCTCGACGACGACGTATCGGCGCTGCTGCGCTTCGAGGGCGGCGCGCGGGGCACGCTGAAAGCCAGCCAGGTGGCGGCGGGTGAGGAGAACGGGTTGCGCATCAGGATCCACGGCGAAAAGGGAGGGCTTGATTGGGCGCAGATGGAGCCCAACACGCTCACCCTGCGCTGGCTCGATCGGCCCATGGAAGTCGTACGCGCGGGTGGAGCGGACCTGTCGCCGGGAACGTCGGCGCGACTGCGTACGCCTGCCGGGCATCCGGAAGGCTATATCGAGGCGTTTGCGAACCTCTATCGCGACTTCGCCGCGGCGATCCGACAAGGTGCGGGCGGCCCGCCGTCGGCGAGCGAAGCCCGATGGTTTCCTTCCGCGGAAGACGGGCTGCGAACCATGGCATTCGTCGAGGCTGCGGTTGAGAGCAGCCGGGCAAATGCACAATGGACCCGTCTGGCCGTTGACCGCCTCGATGCGAGCCACTGACCTGCGCAATTTCGGCAGCGAGTGTGCAATCGGCGTTGAAAATCTGCGAACTGTCTGCGAACGAAGTGGAGATTTGCGCTCCTGGCTTCTCGTTTCCGGCGAGGAGCCGATCCGCATCCAGATGTATGAGTGTCAGGTTTTGGCGCGCGCGGATAGCGCCTCGAGCGTCCGCGATTGGCGCGGAACCTGCCTCTGTCGAAGCTGACCAACAATGACGGCAACGCGCCGATGTCGGCATGCGACGCCGCCGCCAGAATCTTCGAAGCGGACCTCGGCGCATCAATTGTGATGCGCGCACTGACAATTCTTTGCTCGAGCGGTTAGATCCCGCCAGAGGAGCCCCGTCTAATCAACTTCACGATTGCCAAGAGGATGATGGCCCCGAGCAACGAGTAGAGGATCGCCACGAGGTTGAGGGGCGCGTTGATTATCGATGCGCCGCCACCGAACAAGAACCCTGCGATGAGTGCGCCGACGATGCCGATTACGATGTCGAACAGGATTCCACCGCCGCTGCGCATAATCATGCCCGCGACCCACCCGACGAGGGCGCCCACGATCAGAATGATGATCAGGCCCATGATCTCCTCCAATGCCACTGCAATCTCTTCGATCGCGAATAATAGACTCTTTCGGTCCTGCAACGGTTCCGAAACGAATGGTGTAACTGCGGATGGACATGCCTTTCGATCGAGCAGGCGAAGGGGAACCCTGAACGAAATGCGGGCCGGGATGTCGGCTTTTAGGAAGTCCGCAATCGGTTCCTATGTCCAAGATTGCGGCGAATACGGTCAATAACCTGGACGCAGGCACGGACGGCAGCTCACGACCCCGGAGCGGACCGGTTTTATCGCGACGACGCAGTATATTTGTCCGCACGGCGGCGGCCGACCAACATGCTGCGCTCCAGCCGGACGCACAGCGCGATGTAGTAATCAGACAAGAAGCCGAAATCGTCGCCGTCGTCGGGGATATCGGCCTTGCGCCGAATGGCGGCGGCGACCGTCGCGATGGCGTCCTCCCGCCCCTTGCGCAGCACCTCCTCCAGCGTCTGCAGTTCGTATATGCCGTAAAGGTCCAGCGCCGTCTCGCTGAACACGCGGCGCGATTTTTCGGCGGAAGTCGCCGAAAGATCAGCGCCTAGGCGCCCGCGCACGTCATTCACGACCCAGGTGCCGGCGAGCAGGTCGCCAACGCGGAGCCGATCACGGTTGAACAGCGGAAAAAGGAGGAATATGCCGCTCCACAGCAAGGCAAACAGTATAAGGAAGCTATCGGCTACCCCTTGTGCCGCCTGCATCGCGAGAAAGGAGAGCGGCAGGAACACCTCGATCTCCCGCATGGCATTGCGAACCACCACCGCCCCGCCCGTGAGGCGACCGCCGTCGCGGGCCACCACGCGTAGACCGACAAGACGCTTGCCCGGCGTGGCACCACGCCCACCGATCTCGAACAGGGTAAACCAGCCGTTTCGCAGCACGAAGAAGCCGACGAGCCACAGGATCTGCGCGACTTCATCGCCGCCCCCCGACCTATACACCCAGGCCAGCGCCACAGTGCTGCTGATCATAAAGACAAGAATGATGATCGCATCGAGCAGGAAGGCGGCCGCTCGGGCGCCGGCGCTGCCCAGTTCCAGCCGCAGGTCGACGCCCTCCGGCGTCACGAAGGTGCGTCGGAGCGACGCAGGCGTGCGGTCCCGTCTAGCGCGAAAGGGCCAGCGCATCGGAGTTTTCCCTGCGACGGGGCAGATAAAAATAGCAGAGCCAGCCGGCGAGCGCGGCGATGCCGATGCCGTAGCGCAGGCCGTCGGCCTGCACCGTCTGCCGCCCGATGCCCTCCAACAGGCCGGCGACCAGGAGCATGCACACTACCCCCACCATGGCGAGCGCCGTGCTGCGCCCGGCGCGAACCGCAGCCTCCGTCCGCGCCTCGCGGCCCGGGAAGGCGAGGGCCGTGCCGATCCGCATTCCCGCTGCGCCGGCGATAATGATCGCGAATATCTCGGTCGACCCATGGATGGTCAACCAGCCTATGAAGCCGAAGCCCAGCCCTTTAGTCGCGAATACTGCGACCATGGCTCCGAGAGTAAGGCCATTATAGACGAGCAACAAGACGGACGGCACGGTGAAGGCAAAACCGAGCGCGAAGGCGAAGATCGCGATCTGGCTGTTATGGGTAAAGAGAAAGACTGCAAAGGTGGCGAGCATGCCGTCGCCTTCCTGTTTGCCGTAGATGGTCGCGCGTAGCGCCCCCGCGCTGGCTGAAGGGTCGCGGCCGGATGCCATAGCATCCGGAATGATGCTGTAAAACCAGGATGGATCATGGGCCACCAGAAGGTAGCCGGCAACCATGCCCGCAAAGGTGAGCAGGAGGCACGCCAGCGTCTCGCGCCAGAGTGCCTGCACCGCCAGCGGCCAGCCCGAGCCGAGGAAGCGGGCAAGCTGCCGGGGAAGCGAGGTCGACACACCGTAGAGCTGGAAATAAGCGCGGGTGCAGAGCTGCTCCAGATAGGTAACAAGCCCGCGATCTAGCGACGTCTCGCGCGCAACGGACAGTGCAGACAACGCCGAGCGGTAGAGCAGCGGCAGGGCGAGTATGTCGTCGTCGTCGAGCGCGCGGACCGACCGCCGTTCCATCCGTGTCAACAGCTGATCCAACCGCTCCCAATCCGCCTCGTGCGCTGCGCGGAAGCGGCTGGCATTGACCAGCGGCGCGGCCCCGCCAGCGCGGAAATCGACGAGGGCGCTCACAGCAGGTTCTTCCGCTTCAGGTCGAAATAGCCTTGGACCAGCCGATCGGAAACTCGATCATGTTCACTCTCGATCACATGCACTCCGAGGTGGCGCAGTTGGGTGAGGACCATCAGCCGGTCACGCAACAGCGCGGCGGCGGTGACGGCCCGGGTCACATCGTCGGCTGTCACGGGCGGACGGTCGACGATCGCTTCCAGCTCCTCATCGCGCAGCACGACCACCAGCAACAGGTGCGTCTCCACCAACCGGGCGGCAGCGCGAACCATGAACTCGGCTGAGGTAAGGTCGGTGAACTCGGTGAACAGCACGATCATCGACCGGCGCGTCAGCCGAGCAGCAAGCGTCGTCAGCGCATGGGTATAGTTGGTTTCCTCGCCGCTATAGTCGATCCGTGCCGCCAGCTGCTGAAGCTCGCCGAAGGCGGCCGCGCCCGACACCAGGCCGCTGGCGATGCGCGGTCGGGAATCGAAGGCGTGGAGCGCGACCCGGTCGCCGAGCTTCAGCGCAACCCAGGCGGTCAGCAGCATGGCGGAGACGACGCAGTCCAGCCGCGTGAGCCCGGCGACCGGCTCCGACATCTGCCGGCCGCTGTCGACGGCGAAGACGATCTGGTTGTTGCGCTCCGTCCGATATTCCTTGGCGCGCAGCTTGATGTGGCGGGCCGATTGTTTCCAGTCGATCGCACGTCGGTCCATGCCGGAACGGAATTCGACGAGCGCGTCGAAATCGGCGCCATCGCCTCGGTCGATCTGCGCAATAAGTCCCTGGACGGCGTGACGCTGGAAGATTTGCGCGCCCCGCTCATGCACCGGCCGGACATCGGGCAGGATCGCGATTGTCTTGTCGAGCGGCAGGATGCATTGCTTCCAGACGAGACCGAGCGGCCCGCGCCAGCGCAACCACGCCTGGTCGACGTGCGCAGTCCCCCGCCGGGCGGCATGCAGAGGTACCAATCCCGCCCCCTTGCCAGCGTCGAGGTCGAGCCAGGCAATATCGTCGGCCTGCCCCATCAGTCGGTCGGTCCGCAGCGCAAACTGGACACTGGAGGGAGGCGACCTCCCCGCGATCTCGACGTGCAAGGTCGCAGTGACATCCGCCCCCACATCGGCCCGACGCGGGACGTCAAGCCGCGCGACCGCCTTGCCGGGGCGCGACCCCCGCAACCCGTCGATCAGCGTCAGCGCGAGCACCGCGAGTGGCCAGGCCAGCGCCGCGTACCAGCGCCCCGGCACGACGAGCGCGACCAGCAACGCCAGGGGAGCGCCCGCAGCTGTACAAAGTATGGCCGTGCGTGTGGGATAGATCATCCTCAGCGCGGCGCCTCGATCGTCTCAATGATGCCCGTCACCACGTCCTCAATCATCCGGCCGTCGATCTCGGCCGCCGGCGACAAAATAAGGCGATGGCGCAGCAGCGCCGGCGCAAGCGCCTTCACATCATCGGGGATCACGAATTCTCGCCCATCTATCGCCGCCCGCGCGCGCGCCGCACCGGCCAGCATGGCGCCGGCGCGCGGCGAAGCGCCGCTTTCCAGGTCCGCAACGTCGCGCGTGCCCCGGATCAGCGCGAGGATATAGTCGACCACCTCGTCAACCAGGCGCACTTGCGCCACTGTCGCGATGGCGGTGCCGATCCGCGCGGCATCCGCAACCGGGACCACACCCCAGTCTTCCGGCACCATCGCACCTGTCCGCGCGCCATGGGTGGCGATTATCTTGCGTTCCTCGTCCGCGGCGGGATAGTCGACGGACTGCTTGAACAAGAAGCGATCGAGCTGGGCTTCGGGCAGCGGATAGACGCCCTGCTGCTCGATCGGGTTCTGCGTCGCCACCACCATGAACCGCTCGCTCAGCGCCAGGCTCTCACCGTCGATGGTGACGGTGCGTTCCTGCATTGCCTCCAGCAGCGCCGCCTGGGTCTTGGGCGGGGTGCGGTTGATTTCGTCGGCGAGCAGCAACTCGGTGAAGATCGGGCCATGGGTCAGCGTGAACTGGCTGGTCTGGAAGTTGAAAAGGTTGGCGCCGATGATGTCGCCCGGCATCAGGTCCGGAGTGAACTGGATGCGCCCGAAGCCGAGCCCGACGGCCCGCGCGAAACTATGGGCGAGCAGTGTCTTGGCCGTGCCCGGCGGCCCTTCGAGCAGGATGTGACCCCCCGAGAGCAAGGCGACAAGCATCAGCTCCACCGTCGCCTCCTGGCCGACAACGGCGCGTGCGACTTCCTGCCGGATGCTGGCGGCCAGCGCCTGGACTTCTTCAACCGTCACCTGATCTTCTCCCCTTTCCATGCGTGCAGCGCCTGCGCCGCGTCTAACATCGCCTGGCGGTCTCCCGCCGCCTCCGCCGCCCGTGCCAAGTCGGAGAACCGATGCGGTCCTTTCAAGGCATCGAGATAGTCTTCGAGCGCACCGTCGCGGAGCCGGCCAGGCGCGCCGAAGACCCGCGCCGCCTGCTCCCGCACGACGGAGGCATAACGCGCGCCCATGTTCCTCTCGCGTCCTGCCTTGCGCACGAGTGCGGCGCTATTATCGACGAGCGCCGTCTTGCCGAAGGCGATGGCGCGCTCGCGCGGGCGCACCGGCCCAAACCGGCCGAAGGCCTGCACGCCAAGCAGCAACAGCGCCGCGGCGATGGTCAGCGTCATGGCGAGGAAAGGCGGCTCGAAGATTAGCTTCAGCGGACTGCGCGAATGGCCGAAGCCATTGAACGACACGTCGAAGGCGATCCCCTCGGGCGGATTGGAGTTCAACCAGTCGATCAGCGCGAGCGCGGAGGCGGCCTGGCCAACATCCTTCATGCCCATATTGTTGAGAAGATCCGGGTCCGCCAGCACAAAGAGCGGCCCTCTACCTATCTGGGCTAGGACGATGCCGCCCTGCCTGTCGACAACCAGCGGCTCGATCGCCACGTCGGCGCGATAGTCGGGATCATTCATCCGCGTCGGATCGGTTTCTATGCCGGTGATGACCTGCAGGTCCCGGGGTGCGCGGAAGCGGATCTCCGGCGACACGTCCGCGGACATCAGAGCGTCGCCTTTCGTCCGGTACTGCTTCATCCTGAAGCGGTAGCCGGGCGCCAGCACGCCGATCGGCTCGGACAGCGTGACCAGCCCGGACTTGCGGACCCAGCCCTTGCGATCGGGATCGGCCGTCACCACCCATTTGGGCAGGATGAACAATGTCGGCTTCTGCTGCCGCCCCTGGAGCGCATCGCTGATGTTGGTGGCGGCATGTTCGGGCGTCACCACCAGCAGGTCCTCGGTGCCGAACTCGCGGGAATTGCGCACGATCCGGGGATTGCGGCCCGTCGCCTCTCCCAGCGCGACCAGCGCGCTGAAGCCGGTCGCGGCGTTGGAGAGCGCATGTGCCCCGCCGTTACGGCCCGAGCGCAGGTCAGGGGCGTATGCGCCCAGCACCAGCATGCCGACAAAGCCGAGGAGCCCCATCGCGAGCAGCAGGCCCACGGTCCGGCCACGAAAGAGCGCGCCGTCCGCCTGCCCTCTGATCGCGACGTCGCTCATGCCTTCCAGGTCCGCGCTTGGGCGAAATCGGTGTAGGCGGCACGGCAGCGCGACCATTGCTCGGCACCGACGGTGCTGCCGCCAAACAGGCTGCGTTCGACGACGGCGGAAATCTCGGCGAACAGGCGTCGTGGTGCGGGCGGGATGCCCTCCGCGCCGGCAAGGTCGCGACTTGTGAGCGCGGGGCGCACGACCTGCGGGCGACGACGCGACAGATCCTCGACGCTGCGCAGAAGCAAGTGGTGCACGGCCTCGCCATACTGGCCCTGTGCCGCCAGCGCGTCGGCCTCCTGCAGCCAGGCGCGTGCTGGCGCGGCCTCGGGCGCCCAGCTCCTGTCTTCGTCAGTCGCGACCGACGCTGCCGTGCGACGGCGGCGCAACCGTGGCAGGCCCCATTCGCCATGGCGAATGCGATCCTGGATCATCCACAACAGGAACAGCACGGTAACCGCAATCATCGTCCACAGGATGATGCGGGCATAGGGTGCGTCCGGCATGAAGCTGCCGATCCAGTGCAGGAAGCGACCGATGGGCGCCAGCACCCGTTCCAGCCACTCACCCAGCGCTTGCAGCCATGCCGGTGGCGGCGTCGGACCGGCGGCAGGCGCCATGGTGAACTGCACGTCGCCGCCTTCGCGCAGCGCGCCATGCGCGGCGACGAGCCGCTCGTCCAACGCTCCTGCATCCCCCCGCATCCGTTCCAGCCCCCTGTCCCGCGCCGACACTAGCGCAATGCCATCCGCCCGCAAGCCGCCCCACGAATCACACGCACTAGTGACACGCGGAACGAATTAAGCCAACAAACGCAAAGGGGTATTTAAGGAAGGGGGGAAGATTCACATGGCAACCACTGTCGTTATGAACGAGGACAAGCCGGTTTCGATCGGCGTGATCCTGAGCCGCGCCTTCGGCGTGATGGGTGACAATCCGATCGCGACATTCGGCATCGCCTTTCTTTTCGGCGCGTTGCCGCAGCTACTTTACACCTATTTCCTCCAATCGAGCCTGCAGGCGGGCGCCGCCGCCAATGTACTGGCGACCACCTTCATCTCGCTGGGCTCGCTGGTCGTCTTCATGCTGTGCAGTTCGTTGGTGCAGGGCGCGCTTGTTCGTACGGCCACAGCCTATGCGGACGGGGAGCGGGCAACGTTCGGCGAAAGCGTCTCGGTCGGCCTATCCAAGGCCGTACCGCTCGTCGGCCTCGCGATCCTGATGACATTGGGGATCAGCATCGGCTTCGTACTGCTGTTCGTGCCGGGCATCATTCTGCTCATGATGTGGTCTGTGGCAACGCCCGCGTTGGTCAGCGAGGATATCGGCGTCTTCGCCGCCTTCAGCCGCAGCCGCTTTCTCACCAAGGGCGCGCGATGGAAGATATTCGGCCTGATGCTGTTGTTGCTGGTCCTATTCTGGATCCTCTCGGCAATCGCCGGCGTAGTGATGTTCGCATTCGGCTTCCAGTCAGCCATGGGGGCGCTGGCCAGCGGCCACATGCCGATCTGGTACATCGTCCTGTCTGCGGTGACGGGAACAATTACGAGTGCGCTGTGGGGTACGGTGCAGACCAGCCTCTATGTCTCGTTGCGCGATTGGAAAGACGGCCCGCGGGGAGAGGCGCTGGCAGACGTGTTCGCCTGATTTCAAACCTTCGAGGGGGCGCGCCGTCGCCTTGCAGTTGACGGGCGCTCGCCCTCGATGGGCCGAGATCGGCGCCGTTGGCAAACCGATCGGAGCGGTCCGAAGTCTCACCAGCCCCAAGTGGAGGACATGCTCCTCGCGCCCCGCACGCGTGACCGCGAGCTGGGGCATGGCGTTGAAGGCGACGGGCGCCCCGTCGCCACTGCGGCAGACGAACGTGATGACGCTGCGCGACCAGGCGTTGCTGTCGGTGGCGAACAGGCCGTAATCGAGATCGCGGCCACCGAGGCAGGCGCGCACCACCGTGCGGCACTGGCCGATTAGCCGGTCAAGATCGGCCGACGTTAGGCATTCGCCCGGGCGTTCGAAAATATGCACGACATGATCGGGCGAGGCGCGAAACTGAAGGAGCAACCGTCGGCGCCGAAGCGCCATGATAAGATCGATCATCGACAGTTGGCCCCGCACCAGTTTCGATGGTTTTAGCGATGGTTGGCCAGCAGTCTAAAGTCGATGAGGTCTACGGGTCCGTACTGCGCCTAGTTGCGGACGGCAGTCGCACGCCTTTTGGGTTTTGATGCGGGAGTAAATGAGGGGCTTTCCATCGCCTGCTACGATCATCCCGCAGCTTCATTAATGGATGCCGGCTTTCAGGCAATGAGGGAGGGGCGCTGACTTTGCGGGCGTTTGCTGTCACGAGGGCCGAATTCAAAAGGAAGCAGCGTGCACATGTAGCCGGCAGGCCGACAGCTCTCGCCCCGGCTTCAGGAGCCTGCGCGTCTGGGTGTGTCGGGCGAGGCGGCCATGGCAACCTCGGCCCTCCGGTCGCGTTGTGTTCAGTACGAGGGGCCAAGGAGATCCGACATGCCTCGCGGTGACAAGAGCAGCTATACCGACAAGCAGAAGCGCAAGGCCGAGCATATCGAGGAAGGTTATGAGACGCGCGGCGTCTCGCACAAGGAAGCTGAGCGCAGGGCCTGGGCGACGGTCAACAAGGAATCGGGCGGCGGCAAGAAATCAGGCTCTGGCCGGGGCAAGAAGGAGAGCCATGAATCTTCGCGGCGCGGTGGTCGCAAGGGCGGGGCTTCCGCAAGCCGCAGTGCAGCCGATCGATCAGCCGCGGCGAAAAAGGGTTGGGAAACGCGGCGCCGGCGCGGCAACGCGTAACAGACCAGGCAGCTGCGCCTGCGCGGGTTGAGCAACCACCTTGGCGATATCGAAGTAGCGCCATCCGCAACGGAACGCCTTTGAAGCGGCCACCCTGCTCTTCCGCGTTCTCGCCCGGGACGCGACACCCTCTGCTGCCAGGTGATCCGTGCGCCGGTTCCGTGTCGCTCTCGCTGACCGGCGCGGCGCCAGGGCTGCAACCATTTGGGACGCAGATTGTTGCTTTTTCATAACAACCTTGGCGAACGAGCGTGATCGAGGCAGAGCATGTGGAGCCTCCATGGTGGCGGGTGCAGCGCGGCGAAGGCCCCGTCATCGCGACCGCGATCCATGACGGGCATGGTCTTCGCCCCGGGGTGCGGCAGGCCATTGCGCTAGGGGAAGCGGATCGCCTGCGCGAAGAGGACCCGTTTACCGGCCAGGCGATCGAAGGCGTGCCCACCCATGTCATTGCCGGACTGTCGCGTTTCGAGATCGACCTCAACCGTCCGCGCGAAGACGCTGTGTATCTGAGGCCGGATCA
Source organism: Sphingobium sp. FW306-1B-F04DB (assembly GCF_058781925.1). Lineage (NCBI taxonomy): Bacteria > Pseudomonadati > Pseudomonadota > Alphaproteobacteria > Sphingomonadales > Sphingobiaceae > Sphingobium > Sphingobium sp. FW306-1B-F04DB. Next base: position 26,499 of record NZ_JBYSXE010000012.1, read on the forward strand.
GGCCTGGGGGCTCAGTGTCTGGCGGGACGTGCTGCCGGAGGACGTCGTCCGACGATCGCTTGTCATCCATGACCGTTTCTATGCCATGATGAGGCATCTGCTAGAGGACATTGCGACCGAAAATGGGCTGTTCGTGCTTCTCGATGTGCATAGCTACAATCATATGCGCGGGGGGCCGAACCGGGCAGCCCCGCAGGTTGAGGCGCCCGATATCAATATCGGGACATTCTCGATGCCCCGCGATCATTGGGCATGGCTGCTCGATCCCCTCCTCAAGGCGATGCGCGCATTCGATTTTGGAGGACGCCGGCTCGATGTTCGCGAGAATGTCGCGTTCCAGGGCAAGGGCGAACTCGCACGCTTCGTCCATCGCAAGTTCGCGATGACGGGATGCGCGATCGCGATCGAGTTCAAGAAATTCTACATGGATGAATGGACCGGCGTGCCCGATCGCACCGCGCTCGGTCATATGCGCGAATTCATCGACCATGTCGCGGCAACATCAAGGGAGCTCATCCATGGTCGCTAGTGCGCCGGCCCTGCAGGATGCGGTCTCCCCGATTGCCGAGCGCGCGCAGGCAGATGCATTTCGCATCCCGATTGCGGGTGGCGGTCGCGCGCATCTCGATCGCCCGCTTCCCTTCCTGATGCTGTGCCGGCAGGAGTGCCGTGACCCCAGCAGCCTTGCCGGCGCGATCGCGAGCCTCAGCCCAGCCTATCTCCTCTGGAGCCCGCCAGGGGATACCGACGCGCTGGAAATCATCGCGACGATCAATGAACGGGTCCGCATCGCGCGGCACCAACTACTCATCGTTTCGCTCTATGACCTGCCACGCGATGAGGAACTTGAAGAAGAAGCACCTCGGCTCGAGCGATTCCAGTGCCGGCTGAGTGCGTCGGACGATGCTCCGGGGCAGACGGCCGCCGCCTGCATTGCAGACGCGCTTGGCAGGATAGAGGCTGACACGCGGCAATGCGCGGTCGAGCATGTGTCGCGCGCATGGTTCGAGCCGGGCGTCGAGCGCCTCGTGTCAGAGAACGCCCATATTTCGCACATCTCGCTCGGCTTGCCCCAAAACTATCGCATTCCAGGCAAGCCCGCAGTCTATCCGCAGCTGCTCCATGACCTGTCGGTCGCGATGTTCGATGCACTGCTTCAGGCATGCCGCGCCTTTGCAATGGAAGCCGGGCTGGCGACCCCGGCCTCGCATCGGGCGTTCGGGCGGAGCACCTTTGTGTTCGCTGCGCGCTCGATCGACCGCAAGCTTTTGAAGATCGCGACCTCGTACGACTTCCTTCTCGGGGTTTCGCCGGTCAACAGCATCGAGGCGTTCGAGCAGTTCAGCGCGTCGGGATATGAGGTCGAGCCGGTCTTTCGCTACCGTCCGCTGCCGGTCGACCCGGACCTTGCCAAGCGTGCACTCTATGCCATCGACCTGAGGCGCGCCGAGGATCCGGTGCTCGAGACCCTGTTCGCCGAAAAGCGTCATGAGCTCGATCAGCAGCTCACCATGCTGCATTATCGAAACACGCCCGCCTTTCGCTATGCCTCGCTCATGCTCTACGGGGCGGTGGAGCCGGAACTTCTAAGCGCTGCCAGCGCCATTCTCGCCCGACCCGCTCGGGGGAACGCGGCGGACAGGCCGGCCATGGCCGATGCTGCGCTGATCCGGGAAAGCGCGCGTTCGCTGATCCGCCGCTATCGCAGGCGCGATCCCCAATTCATCGCAAGGACCAGCATCCGCGATGATTTGGCTCCCGGGCTGATGGTGACGGGGCGCACGCTCCTTATCTCCAGCAGCACGCGCATGCGAAAGGCACGACTGGATGCGCTCCTGCAGCACGAGGTCTCGGTGCACCTGCTCACCTGTATAAATGGCGATGCACAGGGCCTTGCGCTCTTCAGAACGGGGCTCGCCGATTATGAGGGCGTCCAGGAAGGGCTCGGTGTATTCGCGGAAGCGGTGTCAGGCGGATTGACCGCCTCCCGGCTGCGGCTGCTGGCAGCCCGGGTCGTGATCGTTGATGCAATGCTCAAGGGCGCCGGCTTCATCGACTGCTTTCGGCTGCTTGTGGACGGCCACGCGTTCAGCCCCAGGATTGCCTTCAATATCGTGGCGCGAATCTTCCGCTCGGGCGGATTGACCAAGGATGCGATCTATCTTCGCGGCTTCAGCCAGGTGCTCGCACTGCTCGCCGGGGGGCAGGATCTGACCCCCTTCTGGGCGGGCAAGATCGCGGCACGCCATATCCCGGTGGTCGAGGAATTGGAATTGCGCGGCCTGATGAAGCCCGCGCGTTCGATTCCCGAGTTCCTGGCGCGCGATGGAGCGGCCGAGCGCATCGACATGTTGCGCAAGCTCAATTCGATCTCCCAACTCATCTGAATGGAGAGCGACCATGCTCATCGCCTTCTTCGTGAACGACATGGAACGAGAGCATGCCGGTTACACCACCACGGTGCTCGCGCATGAGGCAACGCGCCGCGGCCATCGCGTTTGCTATATCACGCCAGGGGACTTCATGTTGAACCCGGCGGACGAGCTCCATGTGCACGCGCGGTTCGCGCCTTCGAAAAAGGCGCGCACGGCGAGCGAATTCTTCAAGCAGATTCAGGCTGCGGAGCACGAGGCCGCGACGATCGACATGCGCGAGGTCGACGTGCTGATGCTGCGCAACGACCCTTCGCTCGATGCCCAGTCAAGGCCGTGGGCGGAGGGGGCGGGCATCATTTTCGGACGCGCGGCGGCGGCGCGCGGCGTGCTCGTCCTCAACGATCCGGACAGCCTGTCGCTTGCCATCAACAAGCTCTATTTCCAGTCCTTTCCGGAAGTTGTACGCGCCGAGACGCTGATCACCAAGTTCGCAAGCGACGTAAAGCAGTTCGCGAAGGAGCATGGCGGCAAGATCATCCTGAAGCCCCTTCAGGGCTCGGGCGGGCAGAGCGTGTTCCTGGTGGGCTCGGAAAACGCTTCGAACATCAACCAGATGATCGAGGCGATCACGCGCGACGGCTATATCATTGCCCAAGCCTATGTGCCTGCCGCCGCAAAGGGGGATATACGGCTTTTCCTCATGAACGGCCGCCCACTCCGCATAGGCAAGAAGTTCGCAGCGCTCCGGCGCGTCAGCTCGAAGGATGATATACGCAGCAACATCCATGCTGGCGGCAAGGCGGAATCGGTCGAGATCACCGAGCGGGAACTGCGCGTGGCCGAGCTCATCCGCCCGAAGCTGATCGCCGATGGCATGTTTCTGGTCGGTATCGACATTGTCGGGGACAAGATCCTGGAGGTGAATGTTTTCAGCCCCGGCAATCTCCAGAGCTGCAGCAAGCTTGCCGGTGTCAATTTCAACACACCGATCATCGAGGCGATCGAGCGCAAGATCGACATCGCCAGGGAGTTCGCAGGCAAGTTCGACAATCGGACGCTTGCGGTGATGTAGGCCGCAGCACGAGTTCATTACCCCTTTCCGTTAACCATAATATCGCGGATAATGCGACGAGATCAGTCACTGCGAAGATTACGAGAGGCCAACTCATCACGAGGTGGCGAAGTGAAGGAGCGTGACATGAAACTGATGAAACCAATCATCGTTGCGGCAGCATTGCTAGCTGCGCCAACACCGGCAACTGCACAGGATTCAAGCTACACGCCCGGCACCATCTGGGAATCGAGCTATATCAAGACCCTGCCGGGACAGTTCGAAAACTATATGGACTACCTCGCAACTACCTGGAAAAAGATCCAGGAAATGGGCAAAAAGGAGGGGGTGATCGTCAGTTACCACGTGCTGTCAACCAACCACGCCCGCCAGGGTGAGCCCGACTTGATCCTCATCGTCGAATACAAGGACTACCAGTCCACAGCTCAGCAAGAAGCGTTTAGCGACAAGGTTAACGCGATGCTGGCGCAGGACGACCGCAAGGCGGACGCCGCCAGCGGCGCACGCGGAACGATGCGCGAACTGCTCGGCTCGCGGCAATACCAAGAACTCAAGCTGAAATAGTCGCGTGCCATCGGATGGGCGGCGTATCGTAGCGCCGCCTTATCCGCCAGTCTTCCCCAAAAATCCGCGGGAGCGAGTCACCTTCCACGGTCATGGCATGGAGGCTGTTCTCCGATAAGATGGAAATACGGGCTCACGAATGCCTGCAGTGCACCTCTCGCTTCTATCGATCAGGATCAATTAGCACCGCTGATCCAGATCGTCTTCTCACTGCCGTAGGACTTTGCCCCAGGAAGCGCCTGACCGTCTTGTTGAAGTGATGGGCGTCCGGGATGCCCACGCGCTCAGCAATCCTCCAGATCGGCAAATCGGTCGACTGCAGGAGGTAGCGAGCATGCTCGACGCGCCGCTCGAGGAGTCTGTGGGGAATCGTGATCCCGAACCGCTCGCGAAAGGCACGGGCGAGATGGGCTTGTGAACGCCCCACCTCGCGGGCGATGGCGGGGACTGTCAGCGGTTCAGCGAAGCGCTCGTTGATGATGTCAGCCGCATCGGTGACGAAGGACGATGCCGGCTGCGGCGTCGCGCGTTCCGCAAGCGAGAGTATCAGCTGCTGGAGCGCAAGCGCGGCGACCGCCGGCCCGATCCCGCTTTCGTCCGCGTGCGCGCGGACCCGTGCAATATGGGCCATCGCCTCGCGTATCGGCGCGGAGGCCGGACCCAGCCGCATATGCAGCGGAAGCTTTATCGCGGGAACCGTTTCCGGCGGCACGGGCGCGAAATGGATGCACCAGTGCGATCCCGGCGCGGCGAGATCATAGGCGCTTTCGCCGAATGCGGGGCTCAGGGTGACATCGCCGGGAGCGAGCTCGATCAGCGACCCTCCCAGACGCATCCGCGCCGCATAATTATGCAGGTGCAGCGCGTGCGACTGGCCGCGATAGGTCGTTGCAAACGCTTTGTCGCCCAGATCAAATCTGCCGGCGAGTCGGATTTCGGGAATGACTGCTATCGGCCAGGAAATCATACGCATGTACGAATATATACCAGAACGTCCGAACCAATCCAATTGCACAAAAGTATCGAAGAGCTATCGTTCGACAATAGTTTCATGGAGAGCCTGGCAATGGAAAAGCTCAATCGCCTGTCGAAATCTCAATATGATTTTTACCAGGACAATGGCTATATCCACGTCGAAGGCCTGCTGACGCCGGCCGAAGCCGCACGCTATCGTGCCGAACTGCACGCCTTGGCGGAGCGTCAGGGTCCGAGCGACGCCACCTGGAGCAGCGTGCAGGAAAAGGGGACGCGGATCGCGCATTCTCACGACGTGCATTTCCGGTCGGCGGCGTTCACCCGGCTGCTCGTCGACGAGCGGATCACGGGCATCGCGCAGGACATCATCGGGTCCAACGTGCAGCTGCATCACAACAAGATGTTCATCAAGCCGCCCGAGCGCGGATCGCCATTCCCCATGCACCAGGATTACCCCTATTTCCCGCATGCCCGGCATTCGATGATCGCGGTGATCCTCCATTTCGATGAGGCGCCGGTGGAAAAGGGATGCGTGTGCGCCTATCCGGGCACGCATAAATTGGGACCGCTCGAGGCGATCGGGCAGGACCATCACCTGCCCGAAGTGCGCTATCCGATCTCCGGCGCTACGCCGATCCCTGCCAAAGCGGGGGATGCGATCTTCATGCACTACCTGCTCGTCCACGGCTCGGGCGTCAATGTCTCCAACGAGCCGCGAACAACGTTGCTGATCCAGATGCGCGATCCCGAGGATGAGCCGTTGAACGAGCGCCATAGCTCGCGCGGCCAGGGGATGATGCTCGCCGGCATCGATCCCACGCGCGAGGCCTTCAAATTCGCCTGGGAAGAAGACGGGGCCTGAAGGATGGCGTTGGTCGCGCGCCTGCTTCTGCCGCTGGCGGGGCTGGCGCTTCTCGGCGCCGCGCCCGAGGATCGGTGCGCGTCGTTGAAGATGCTCGCGCCCGCCGGCGTCACGATCGAGACGGCGGAAACGATCCAGGAGCATTTCACCGCGGCGGACGGCACGCGGATCGACAGCGCGCCCGCCTGCCGGGTTCGCGGCGTGGCGCGGCCCGCCGCGGGTTCGCACATCGTCTTCGAGCTCTGGCTGCCGCGCGACGGCTGGAACGGCCGCTATTATCAGCTCGGCAATGGCGGCTTTGCGGGGAATATCCATTATCCCTCGCTTGCCGCCGAGGTTGCGCGCGGCAATGCAGCCGCGGTCACCGATACGGGGCATTCGGGCGACCAGTTCGACGCGCGCTGGGCCAGCGGCCATCCCGAGCGCGTGATTGACTATGGACACCGTTCGATCAAAGCAACTGCGGACGCCGCGCGCGCCCTGATCACCCGCTATTACGGACGGCCACCCGCCACGCGTTATTTCGCAGGCTGCTCCAATGGCGGGCGACAGGCGCTGACGGCCGCCGCGCGATATCCCGGCGATTGGGACGGCATCATCGCAGGCGCGCCCGCCCATCGCTGGTCCCGGCAACTCGCCGATTTCGCGACGATCCAGCAAAGGCTTCGCGTCGCTCCTGACGGATGGATCGCGCCGACGCTGCTCCCGCTGATCCAGCAGGCAGCGCTTGCCTCCTGCCCGCCGGGCTCGACGATCGAGGGCATCGCGCGCGATCCGCGCCAATGCCGTTTCGATCCGGCACAGCTGATCTGCAAGGAGCCTTCGCGGGAGCCCTGTCTGACCGCCCCACAGCTTGAAAGCCTGCGCATCATCATGTCTTCGGGCTTCGAGCCCGCCGCGATGGTGCTCGAGGACTGGCGCCGCTGGATCGTCAATCCCGATCCCGATGCGCAATCGCAACTCACCTTCGCGACCCAGGCCTTTCGGCATTTGCTCCAAGATAATCCGCGGTGGCAGGTTGCCGACCATAGGCCCGGGCGTTTCGTCGCGAACGATGCGATGCGCGAAATGCTCGACGTCGATCCCCGCGACCTAAATGCCTTCCGCGCGGGCGGCGGCAAGATCATCTCCTATTTCGGCTGGTCCGATGCGGTGATCGCGCCGCGGCGCGGCGTCGACTTCTACAGCCACGTCGTGACCCAGCAGGGCGGACTCACGCGCACTCAAGGCTTCTACCGGCTGTTCATGGTACCCGGCATGACGCACTGCCAGGGAGGCCCCGGTCCGGGCGCCTTTGGTCAGTCGCTCCCCGCGCCCGCGTTACGAGACGATCGGCACCACGATATCCGCCGCGCGCTCGAGGCATGGGTCGAGCAGGGTGTCGCTCCGGACAGCCTGATCGCGGTCCGCTACCGCGACGATGATCCCCGTCGCGGCGTTGCTAAACGAGCGACGCTCCTGCCCCTGGACCCGCTTGATTAGACCAAGGAAACTCCCGCAGCGGGGCGGCATTCCAGGATATGCGGCCTGCCTCCCGCCGGGGTTCGATAGCTCACCTCGATCGCTGCGCGAACCGATGCCGCGCGCTCGCGTGGCATGAGCGCGACGACGCATCCGCCGAAACCACCCCCCGTCATGCGCGCGCCACCCTCGTTGCCGATCTCGCGCGCTGCGAGCGCCGCGAGCGCATCGATAGCGGGGACGGTGATCTCGAAATCGTCGCGCATCGATCGATGCGAATCCGCCATGAGCGTGCCGAGTAGCGCCAGATCGCCCACAGCGAGCGCGTCCGCGGCCGCGAGCGTGCGCGCGTTCTCGGTCACCACATGCCGCGCCCGACGATAAGCCACGTCATCGAGCGCCCGTCGGTCGGCCTCCAGACCTGCGAGGTCCAGATCGCGCAGCGCCGCCACGCCATAGTGGCGGGCTGCCGCCTCACACTGCCGTCGGCGCTCGTTATAGGCGCTGTCGACCAGCCCGCGCTCCACACCCGAATGGATGATCATGACCACCAGCCCCTCGGGCACCGCGACCGCACGGCACTCAAGCGACCGGCAGTCGATGAGGAGCGCGGCGCCCGCTTCGGCACGCGCCGAGATCAGCTGATCCATGATCCCGCACGCGCACCCGACGAACTCATTCTCCGCGCGCTGAGCGGTGCGCGCGAGCACGGCTGGGGGGCACTCTATTCCCGCGCTGCGGGTCAGGGCCGATCCAATCGCCACTTCGAGCGAGGCCGAGGAGGAGAGCCCCGCGCCCTGGGGGATATCACCCCCGATCGCGATCTCGGCGCCAGACAGGGCAAAGGCATCCTGCCGAAGGATCTCCGCGACGCCGCGCACATAATTGACCCAGGCCGCGTCCGCCCGTCGCGCGATCGGTGCATCCAGCCGGAAGCGATCGGACGCCGAACCATAATCGGCGGCGACGATGCGCACCTCGCCGTCGTCCCGCCCACGCCCTGCAACCAGGGTGCACCGATCGATCGCGCATGGCAGGACGAAGCCGTCATTATAGTCGGTGTGTTCGCCGATCAGGTTGACGCGCCCCGGTGCCTGGATGAAGAAATCGGGCGCGCCCCCGAAAGCAGCGGCGAAGGTGTGCGCGACCCGCGCGATCAGATCGGGGGCAACGCTCACAGAATCCTCGACGCGCGATAGTGCACGGTCTCGACCGCGCGCAATCTCTCCGCGGCCTGCTCTGGCGTCAGATCGCGCTGCGCCTCGGCCATCATCTCGAAGCCGACCATGAACTTGCGGACGCTCGCGGAGCGCAGCAGCGGCGGATAGAAATGCGCATGAAGCTGCCAGCCCGTGTCGTCCTCTCCGAATGGCGCACCGTGCCATCCCATCGAATAGGGGAAGGAACAGCGGAAGAGGTTGTCGTAGCGGGTCGTCAACTCGCGAAGCGCGATCGCCAGACTTGCGCGCTGCGCAGCTGTGAGCTCGGGCAGGCGCGCCACCGGGAAACGCGGAAGCAAGAGCGTCTCGAACGGCCAGGTGGCCCAGAAGGGCACGATCGCCAGCCAGTCATCGGTCTGAACGACCACGCGCTCGCCAAGCGCTGCTTCGCGCTCGACAAGCTCAATCAGCAGCGGACGGCCACGGTCCCGCATCCACGCGCGCTGGCGCTTGTGCTCGCGCGCCGGTTCGTCGGGCAGATAGTCGGTCGCCCAGATCTGACCATGCGGATGCGGATTGGAACAGCCCATAGCGGCGCCCTTGTTCTCGAAAACCTGCACCCAGCGATAGCGTGCGCCAAGCGCTGCGCTCTCCGCACACCAGGCGTCGATCACCGCGCCCAACCCCGCCAGGGGCAGTTCGGGCAATGTCGCGCCATGATCGGGCGAAAAGCAGATCACGCGCGCTACGCCCCGTGCGGGCGAGAGCTCGAGAAGCGCGTTTGCTTGCAGCGAATCGGGAGCGTCGGGCTGAAGCGCCGCAAAGTCGTTGTCGAAAACGAACACCGAGGCATAGTCGGGGTTCTGCTCCCCCGTCGCGCGGCGGTTGCCCGGACAAAGATGGCAGCCGGGATCGTGCGAAGCCGGCGCGGCATCGACGGGTTGCTCCTCCATACCCAGCCACGGTCTGGCGGCACGATGCGGCGAAACGAGAACGTGACTTCCGTTCAGCGGGTTGAACCGCCGATGCGGATGAAGTTCGGGATCGAAGACAGGCACGATCCGGTTCCGCATCACCAGCGCGCGGCGGCGCCGGGCGGCCTGATCCAGTCGCGCGGATGAACGAGCTTGCGCGCAACGGGGTTCAGCCGTTCGAGCAACTCGGGAGACGGCACGTGGCCGAAGCGCGTGCGATGCCATGACGACCCGTAGCGATAGACGCTTATCCGCCGATCGCCCGGACTCATGCGCTTTGCGGAACCGTGGCAGAGCGCATCGACGAAAAGCAGGGCGTCACCGGCCTTCATATGGACTTCGACGGCACCCTCGACGTCATCGGCAGACCCGCCGCCCTGGTTCGACCACTCATGGACGCGATCGCGGCGCAGGAAGGCGGGATGGATCATGTTGGACTTGTGCGAACCCGGTATCACCATCGTCGCGCCGTCGCCGGGCCCGATATCGGTAAAGGCCGTCAGTATATTGATCTCACCGCACAGAAAACGGCCGTTGTGATAGCGATAGCCGGTGCGGCTGCACATCTCGTGCCCTCCGGAATGCACCGGGATGGCTTCACCCGGACCGCGGATCGAGAAGAAGTTCTCGTCCATCGCCGCAGGCCCGTGATAATAGTCATGGGTTTCCTGCCCGCCGATGAAGCGGAACAGATAGTTCAGATAGCGCGGGTGATCGATCATCCGCTCGAACGCGCCGCCCAGCTCGTAGACTTGCTGGTAGCTGATGCCGCGATGATCCGGATGGTCCTCGCGCTGAACCCAGCCATACCAGTCACCCCGGGCGAGATCGCGCGGTATCGTATCGATCAGCGCATTGCCCTCGGCCACTTCCGCTGGCGACAGGACCCCGCGAAGGTGAAGAAACCCGTTCAGGTCGAACAGATATTCGTCAAGGTCGGTCGGGACCGTCGCGCCGGGATGCTCGATCCTTGGGGGCTGGATCTCGTGGTGATGGAAAAGGGGTTCCTGGTTCATCGCAAGCGCCTTCAACGTTTGCCGATGCGTTTGGCATCGCGGATCGAGATCGCGTCCGCCTCCAGCTCGGCGACATCGTCAAGCAGGATCGCGGGCCGGGCGTCGGGCCCCGCCGCGCGCAGCCGGACGTTGCGCAGCGTCAAGCCCTCCACATGGCGCAGGTAGAACCCGTAGCTCGGCAGCGGCCCGAACATCGGTGCATGGGGATAATCGCCGGCTGCTTCGGGGATGCTGCCCGTGGGGGCTTCGCCGCCGCCCGCCATGGTGATGTCGATGTCGCTCAAGGTGACGCCGCGCACCGGATGGCCCGGCAGCCCGGTGATCGACGAGGCGAGCGTGCCGCCTGTCGCGATGATGTTCGAGAAGACGACGTTGTTGAGCGCGCCCGGCCTCGGCACGGTCTGGCCGCGGCCGCGATTGCCGAGGCGCAGAAACAGCGGCGTGTGCGCGTCGCGGATAACGACGTTCGAGACCACGATGTTCTCGAAGCTCGCGCCATCGACCATCGACATCGAGATGGCGGCCGTGGGCGCTCGATAGAGGGTGGGCGAGTGGTAGATGATTGCATTGGTGAACAGGATGTCGCGGAAATCGCCGAGGCTTTCGGTCCCGATCTTGAGGCCCTGGTCGTCCGACGAGCAGACGATGTTGGAGACGACGATATTCTCGGTCGGGGGCACCGGCCTGCCGCCGCGCCGTCCGGTGGTCTTGAGCACCACGCAATCGTCGCCCGCCTCGATATTGCTGTCTGTCACCAGCACGTTGCGGCTCGAATCGATGTTGATGCCGTCGGTATTGGGCCCGCGCCCGTCATTGACGATGGTTATGCCGGCGATGCGGATGTCGGAGGATTCGAGCGGATGGATCGTCCAGCCGGCCGCATCGCGGATCGTCACATTCTCGACGCGGATGCCACGGCTCTCGACAAACTCGATCAGCGGCGTCGGCCGCGGGCGCCGCGACACGAAGACGCGTTCGGGATCGCGGTCCCAATAGGCCTCACCATTGCCACGGATCGTGCCGCCGCCGTCGATCGCAACGTTGCGCGCGCCCTGGGCGTGGATCAGGTGGTAGGGGCCGTTGCCCTTGTTCTGCGTGGAGCCGTCGATCATGATCTTCGGCACGTCCTCGGGCGGGTAGGGCGTGAAATCCTCGATGCGCGGCGAGGCGAGCAGCGTCGCGCCGGCCGCGATACGCAGCGTGATATGGTCCTTGAGCACGATCGTGCCGCTGAGGAAAGTGCCGCCCGCGAGCAGCACCGTGCCGCCGCCCGCCCGGGCGCAGGCATCGACGGCTCGCTGGATCGCCGCAGTGTCGAGGGTCTCTCCGTCCGCGCGCGCGCCGTACCGTGCCGCGTCGCAAATGCCGGCGACCGGGGGCGGCCCCGCATTCGTGCCGGGAGCCAGCAGCGCCGCGACGAGGGGCAGGGCGAGCATCGTCAGCGCCCCTCAGCCGACAGCATCGGCAGGATCACGACGCGGCGTGCCGTGCCCAGGCGAGCCAGATCGCGGCGGTCCACGAGAAATCGTCTCCGCCGGTGCCGCTCCCGTCGAGCGGGTTATAGGCCTCGTAGAAGCCGTTGGCCTCCATCAGCGCACGCGTATCGGAACGGACGCGTTCGGCTTCGGTTGCATGGCCGGCATCGGCCAGACCGACGCCGATCATGTAGTTGACCACCGCCCAGACGGGGCCACGCCAGTAGCGGATCATCTGGAATCCGGGATCGTCGGGATCGAGGCTCGGCATCAGGTAGCGCACCGCCTTGCCGATGCGCGCGAGGTGATCGAGCATCGTGCGGTCCTTCGCCGGATCGCTGATGCCCGCATAGAAGCTCAGGAAGGACGCGCTGGTGATGAAGCCCGACGATTTGCCGGTGAGGAGGTCGCGCGAGCACCAGCTCTGCTTGTCTTCGTCCCACAGCCATGCGATTCCGCGTTCGGCGGTTTCGATCAGCGTCCGAAGCTCGCTGGCCTCCGCCTCATGACCCAGCCTTTCCGCCAGCGCCAGAAGATCGCGATTGGCCCGCAGCAGTATCATCGACATGCCGACATCTGCGACGCGGAAGGGATTGCCCGCGGCGATCTTTGCATGATCCCAGCCCTGTGCGCGGCCATATTGGACGAGCGCTAGATAACGGTCATATTCCAGTTTGGTCGGTCGCATCTTCGCGTCGAGATGACTGGTGTCGCGACGGACATAATCGCCCACGTTGGAGACATCGATCGGCTCGCCGGGCGCGTCCCATTCGGGCGAGTTGTCGCGCCCCGTTTCCCACGGGTGCATCGCAATGACGACTCCGCGGCGCTCGGGATCCCGGTGCTCGGCGAACCAGCGGTGCCATGCCATCAGCTTGGGGAAAAGTGTCTGGAGCCGGCTCCGGAAAGCCTGACCCTCACCAGCCTCCTCGGCACTTTCCCATAGCTTGCGGACCACGCTCGCAGCGACCGGGGGCTGAGTGATACCCGAGGTGACGGGCGTCTTGCCCGTGTCCCAGACCCCGGGGCCGGGAAAATAGCCGGGATCATCCTTCCAGAAGATGATATGGGGCAGGAAGCCGTCTTCCCATTGTGCCTCGAAGAGCGTCTCGATCTCCTGCCAGGCCCGGTTGCGATCGAAGGTATCGAAACCGAGCGCCACAAACGCGGAATCCCAGTTCCACTGGAAGGGATAGACGCGTCCGTTGGGCACGGTGTAGCCGCCCCGGTCATTACCGGTCAGGATGTCGCGCGCGCCCTGGTCGAGGTCTTGAATGGCCATTGCTTCCGAACACTCCGTCATAACGTGTACAAACATGAGGGCCGGGGGACGCGCCCCCGGTCGTATTTCCTAGAAGTTGAAGGTGAGACGGGCGGTTATGCGCCGCGGCAGTACCGGACGACCAACGAAATAGGCGCCGCCCGTCGTCTGTGAGCTGTCCTGGCGCGGCGACCCTTCAGTCGTCGCGTCGGTATCGAACAGGTTGAAGACGTTGACGCCGATCCGCGCGGTGTTGTCACCGATCGGAATCTTGTAGCCGGCGTCGAGGCTGACGACATGCCACCCTTCGAGCGTGATGGCGTTGTTCGCCGCGGTGAAGTTGTCACCCGTGTAGTTGGTGAAGATCGAAGCATCGAGGCGATCGTCGTCGTAATAGAGGCCGGCATTGTAGAGCAGGTTGGGCTGACGCTCGAGCTCGTTGCCGATGTTGCCGGGCGTCGTATCGAACGCTGTGTACTTGTGGTCCTGGAGCGTCACATTGCCGTCGAAGCGCAGCGAGTCGAGGATGCGAACGCTGAGCGTCCCTTCGAGACCATAGGATTCAGTGGCGACGATGTTGACGCGTTCGATGAAGCCGCCTTGCCCGTCATTGACGAACAGCACCTGCCGACGGTTGCTGAGCTTGGTGTAGAGACCCGACAGCGTCGCCGAGATGCGCCCGCCGTCATATTTCACGCCCGCTTCGGCCTGCTTGATGATCTCGGCCGAGTAGGAGGCTGGCTGTCCCAGCGCGTTGAAGGTGACGGCGCGTATCTCGGGGAAGAAGTAGCCGCGCGACGCGTTAGCGTAGAGGTTGAAGTTGTCGGTGAGCTTGTAGAGCGCACCCGCAGCGACCGCCCATTCGCTCGTATCAACATTTGCACGCAGGAATGAGCCGTTCCCCCATATGACGTCGCGCAGCGCCGGTGCCAGATTGGGCGTCGTCGGATCGGTGACGAAGGTTGCGGTGCGTTCCCGGCGGATCGAGCCTTCCAGCTTCTCGATACGGAAGCCGATGTCGAAGATGAACCGGTCCGCCTCGATCTGGTCGGCGATATAGGCGGCATAGCGTTCCACCTTGTGCCGGTTGTTGACATAGCCGCCGCCCGCATTGAGCAGGCCGTTCCGCGAGACGATCGTCTGCGCGCCCGTCGCCGGATTGGTCACCACGAGATTGACGAGCCGCGGCCTGTTGTTGAACTCTGCCAGGTAGGTCGTGGTGACGTTAACGTCATCGGCCTTGGTAAACGAGTAGAAGCCGCCCAGCGTGAAGCTGTGCTCAAGGCTTCCGGTTTCCAGCTTCTTCGTGAAGTTGAGTTCCGACGAGAAGTCGGTGGCGGGACGGTCGCGATCGGTAAAGCGGTTGGCGAAGAGCAGGTAATCGGCCGGAACCACGCTGCTGTCATCGGCGAAGGTGAAGCTGGCATTCGCGACCGATCCGAGGCCGCGGTTGGTCAGGAAGCTCTGGAGTGTCTCGGGCACGTTGATGAGCCCGTCGCCGTCCGACCAGAGGCCGAACTTGTGATTATAGTCGGCATATCGGGTGCGGCTGTTGATGCCCCAGCCGTCCCCGAATTCCTTGTCGAAGACGAGCGCGACCGAACCGCCCTTGGTCGAGACGCCCTCGGCGATATCGGTTTCGAACGCCCCGTCGGGCGTCTGGAAGCCGAGGCCGTTCAGGTTGTTGTGTTGAACCGAAAAGACCTTGTGCCCGTCATTGCCGGGCGCGCGATTGCGTGTCGTGCCGTCGAGCGGGACCGGAAGATAGAACTGCACCTGATCGTCGATGTACTGGCCGTAGAGCGTGATCGATCCCGAGCCGTCGGCAAGTTCCTTCTTCAGATTGCCGCGCAGCTGAAAGCCCTTGGTGTCGAGGTCGGTCCGGATAGGGCCTTCGTCGTGGCGGTAGTAACCCGAAAAGGCATAATAGAGGCCATTGCCCAGCGGCCCGCTGATTGCGACGTCGCCCCGATAGCGATCGTGTTCGGCCACCTCCAGCTGGACGACGCCGCGTAACTCGTCATCTCCGGTCTTGGAGATATAGTTGATGAGGCCCGCCACCGAGCCGGGACCGAACAGGTTGGAGACGCCGCCCCGCACGAATTCGAGCCGATCGATGCCGAGATCGTTGCGATAATAGACGTCAAAGGCCGAAGAATTCAGGCCGAACGTGCTGAACACCGGCATGCCGTCGTACATGAGAGGCGTGAACTGATACTGGCCACCCGAGGGCAGGCCCTTGATGAAGACGTTCGTCGCGACTTCACCCCCGCCGCCGTCGGCCTTGATCGTCGGCACCGAGTTGAGGATGTCGGCCTGGCTGCTCGAGGTGAGCTTGGCCAGCCGGCTGTCGTCGAGTGCTGTAACCGCGAGCGGCGTGTCCATGGCAATGCGGCCAACACTGGTGCCCGTGACGATGATCTCGCCCTGCGCCTCGGGCACTTCCGCTTCGGCTGGCTGCGGCGCCGGTTGCGCTTGCGTGTCCTGCGCATGGGCCGTTCCAGAAATCAGCGCCAGCGCCGATGCCGCGACCATCAATCCGGTACGGTGAAATGGGTTCTTGCCCGTCTTGATCAACATAGTGGATCCCCTTCCAGCTTCCTCTCTCGCGCGGTGTCCCCCGCGCTTGACGAGCACGTCCTTGCGCGCTCAATTCCGATAAAACCTGATTTGTGATGCCCCGACCGGGTAGCCTGTTTTGCAACAACAATCTGTTGCCGAAAATGGAACAACGCCCTATCGCCGCGCTGGAGAGGACGCAAGCATGCTCGACTTGGGCGACCTGATGGTGTTCGTCAAAATCGTGGAAACCGAGAGCTTGACCAAGGCAGGCCGGCTGCTGGGGCTGCCCAAGTCGACGGTCAGCCGGCGCGTGTCACGTCTCGAGGAGCATCTGGGCGCGCAGCTTCTCCACCGCAGCACGCGCGCGGTGACTGTCACGCAGGACGGCGCGCTCTTCTTCGAATATTGCCTGCGATCGATCGGCGTGCTGCGCGACGGCGAGCGTGCTCTGCAGAGCCAGCAGCACCACCCGCAGGGCGTCGTGCGGGTCGCGATCCCCTATGTGCTCGGGCAGAGCTTGATCGGGCCGCTGCTCGCGAGCTTCCTTGAGCTTTATCCGGATGTGCGGCTGGTCAGCGTGCTCAGCGACGATGCGGTCGGGTTGCTGCGCAGCGGGTTCGACGTGGCGCTCGCGGTGGCGCCGCTGGCGGACTCCGATCTGGTCGCGGTCAAACTCGGCACGACCGAATGCGGCGCCTTTGGCGCACCCGGTTATTTCGAGCGCAAGGGCATGCCCCAGAACCATGTGGAACTTCCGCGCTTCGATCTGCTGGCCGCCGGAACGCTTGATCGGCGACACAAATGGAGCCTCCACAAGGGGGCGCAGGAGGTTTCGGTCGAGTTCGCGCCCAAGCTCATCTGCAATGATTTCATCCTGCTCCGACACGCCGCGCTATCCGAGCTCGGAATCGCCAATCTCCCCGCATTCCTGTGCAAGCGCGATCTGGCGGAGGGGCGGCTGGTGGAGGTTCTGCCTGGCTGGCAAACGGCGGACATGACCTTCTTCGCGCTGTTCGACGATCCCAAGGGCGTGCCTGTCCGCGTCCGCACGCTGATCGACTATCTGGTCGAACATCTGCGCCCGACACTGTCGTGGGAGATCCATTGAACAATGTTGCCGAAAATGGAACATACCGTTCCGTAAATCCGCTCTAGGCGATACGCGCCGCACCCGCCAGCCTTTGCAGGACCGGCGCAGACCGGATGACGATCGGCAATCGCCGGGAGGGGTTTATTACCATCTTGCATAGCAATGATGCCGGCATGGCAGCGAGCGGTTCTTCAAGCGGGGGCGCGCTTCTGCTCGATCTGTTTGCAGAGGCCGTCCGTGCAGTGACCCCCGAGGTCGCGATGCCCAAGGCATTGCCCGCATCGCCCCATGGCCGAATAGTTGCGATCGCCGTCGGCAAGGCGGCAGCAGAGATGATGCGGATCGCGCAGTTGCGCGCACGTACGCCGCTCCCCGGGCTCGTCGTCACGCGCTATGACCATATCCCGGTTGAGGGGGCCGGCTGGCCCGATGTCGAGATTATCGAGGCGGGCCATCCCTTTCCGGACGAGAACAGCATTCGGTCAGCACAGCGGGCACTGGACATCGCGCGCGGTCTCGATGCGGGGGACCAGCTGCTGGTCCTGCTTTCAGGCGGGGGTTCGGCGCTGCTCGCGGCGCCCGCGCCGGGGGTCGAGCTTGCCGACAAGCAGGCCATTACACGCGCGCTCCTGCAATCGGGTGCGACGATCGCCGAGATCAACTGCGTGCGCAAACACCTGTCGGCGATCAAGGGCGGGAGGCTCGCGGTCGCGGCGGGTGCCGCGCGCGTCACGACCTGGATCATCTCGGATGTGCCGGGCGACGATCCTTCCTTCGTCGCTTCGGGACCGACGGTGGCCGATCATTCGGGTCTCGTCGCCGCCCGCGACATCATCACCAAATACGACATCGTGCCGCCTCCCAATATTGCGAAGGCGCTTGCCGATCCCGCAAACGAGACGCCGGCGGCCGATGCCCTCGGGCTCGCCGGCGGAGAAACCGTCGTGATCGCCCGGGCCCGCGACGCGCTGGCGGCGGCCGCGAGATATGCGGCAGAGCGCGGCTGCGCGGTCACCGATCTCGGCGACCAGCTCCAGGCTGAGGCGCGCCATCTCGGCGCCAGCCATGCCGCGCTTGCCCGTCGTCTGGCGGCCGACGGGCGGCGGCGTGTGATCATCTCGGGCGGTGAGACCACGGTTACGGTCGTCAACCCCGAGGGTCGCGGCGGGCGCAACCTCGAATATCTGCTGGGCCTCGCGATCGCGCTCGACGGGACGCCGGGAATCCACGCGCTTGCCTGCGACACGGACGGAATCGACGGGACCGAAGGCGCCGCGGGCGCGGTCGTGAAGCCCGACACGCTCGAGCGCGCCCGCAGTCTCGGCCTCGATCCCGCTGTCCATCTCTCACAGAACAACGCCTATCTCTTCTTCGAAGCGCTGGGCGACCTCGTCGTATCAGGGCCGACCCTTACCAACGTCAACGATTTCCGGGCGATCCTGATCGAAGGAGCGGGATGATGGCAATGATCCAGATCGCGGCAGCCGATACCCGGCCTTCTCCCGGCCGCCACTATCCCTGGGTGTTGATCGGGTTGCTCTGGCTCGTTGCCTTCCTTAACGCGGCCGACCGCTCGATCCTCATCGCGGTCATGCCGCAGCTGCGCAGCGAATTCGGGCTCAGCGCCACCCAATTGGCACTGCTCAATTCGGTATTCTTCTGGATCTACGCGGTCGCCGCGTTCTTCGCCGGACGCATGGGCGACAGCGTACGCCGGTCGCGCGTCGTGATCTATGGACTGATCTTCTGGAGCGTTGCGACGGGGTTCAGTTCGCTCTCCACCGGCTTTGCGATGCTGCTCGCCTTTCGCGGTCTCGTGGCGCTCGGCGAGGCGACCTATTATCCCACCGCGACCGCGTTGATCGGCGACTGGCATAAGTCCTCGATGCGCAGCCGGGCATTGTCCCTGCATCAAACCGCGGTTTTCGCGGGCGCTGGAATGGGCTCGGTCGCAGCGGGTTACATGGCGGATCGAATGGGCTGGCAGGCACCCTATGTGATCTTCGCCATCGCGGGCATCATCCATGCCATGCTGCTCTTCCGCTTTCTGCGCGATGCGCCGATCCGGCACACGGCGGCGGAGAAGGGGAAGGGGAACGAGCCGCTCGGCATCGTCCTGCGCACCAAGCCCGCGGTGATGCTCTGCGCCGTGTTCTTCCTGGGCACGGGCGCATCGACCGGCGTCACGGTCTGGGCACCGACCTTCGTCCATGACGCGCTCGGACTCGATCTGACCGGCTCTGCGCTTTACGGCGCTGCGACCATCAACATCGCGGGTTTCCTGTCGGTGCCGCTCGGCGGCTTGCTTGCCGACACGCTCGCCAAGCGCTCGCCCATCGGTCGCTTCTATACGCTTGCCATCGGGCTCACCGCAGCGGGAATCTGCCTGCTTCCGCTGATGGCGGCATCCACCGCGTTGATGGTCGGCGCAGTGCTGCTCGCGACCAGCATCGGCAAGGGACTCTTCGACGGATGCATCTATGCCGCCATGCAGGATGTCGTCCCGCCCCATGCTCGTGCGACGGCGGTCGGGCTGATGACGATGCTCGGCTTCATGGGTGCCGGGCTGACCCCGATCTTCGTGGCGCAGGCCACCCAATATCTGGGCATGGCCGTGGGCATGACCGCGCTTGCGCTCCTCTATTTCGTGGCCGTCGCGATCCTCCTTGCTACGCGCACGTCCACCCGTGAGGCCGTGATCGCCAATTCCGAGAGCCTTGATATATGACCGGATCAGCCCTTGTCCTTGAGGCCGAGCGCAAACTTGCCTTTGAACCGCTCGAGTCTGCGCCGCTCGGTCCGGAGGAGGTACGCATCCGTACGCTCCATTCGGGAATCAGCGCGGGCACCGAGCTTTCGCAATATCGCGGTACCAATCCCTTCATGCATCGCCGCTGGGACGAGGCGAGTCGCCTGTTCGTCCCGGCCGACAGCCCGAGCTGGCCATGGCCGGTGCGCAATCTGGGCTATGAGGAAGCCGGCGAGATCGTCGAGCTGGGCAGTGCGGTCGCCGACCTTCGCGCCGGCCAGCGCGTCTTCGGCACCTGGGGCCATCGCACCCACCATGTCGCGCCCGCCGATTATGCGCGCGATCGGCTGTTGCCCGAAGGCGCCGATCCGAGAATCGGCATTTTCTCGCACATTGGCGCGGTGGCCTTGAACGGTGTGCACGACGCCCAGATCCGGCTCGGCGAAACCGTGGCGGTGTTCGGCCTCGGCGTTCCGGGCCAGATCGTCGCGCAGGCGGCGCGCGCCTCCGGAGCACGCGTGATCGCGGTCGATCCAGATCCTGGCCGACGCGCCATCGCGCTTGCGCACGGCGCGCATGAAGCGCTCGACCCCAGCCAGGGTGGCGTGGCGGAAGCGATCAAGAGCGCCACCGGCGGACGAGGCGCGGACGCGTGTATCGAGGTGTCGGGCGCCCCCGCCGCGCTGGCGGAGGCGATCCGCGCGGTCGCCTATTCGGCGCGGGTGATCGCCATGGGCTTTTTCCAGGGCGACGTTCCCGGCCTGAAGCTTGGCGAGGAATTCCACCACAACCGCGTCCAGCTGATCTGCTCGCAGATTTCGGGCGTCGCTCCCGAGGCGAGCTATCGCTGGTCGAAGCCGCGGCTCTGGCGCGCCGCAGTGGAACTTCAGCATGCCGGGGTGCTCGACCTGCTTCCGCTCATCACGCATGTCGCGCCCTTTGCCGAGGCGCCCGCCTTGTTCGCGCGCCTCGATTCCGGCGAGGCGGGCTTGCTCCAGGCGATGCTCGATTTCGGACGCAGCGCATGAGCCGTCTTCGCGTCGGGTTGCTCGGCTGCGGCGGCATCGCCGCGCGCCACGCGGGCGCGGTGGCCGCGCTGGGCGAATCAATGACGCTCGTCGCCTGTTGCGGGCGGGACGAGGCGCGCACCCGGGCTTTTGCCGACCAGCATGGCGGCGAGGCCTTTACCGACATCGATCGGATGCTCGGTGAGGCCGGGCTCGACCTGCTCATCGCCACGCTTCCGCCCTATGCGCATGCTGGCGAGGTCGAGCGCGCCGCGGCAGCCGGCGTCAATCTGCTGGTCGAAAAACCGATGGCGCTCGACCTGGAGACTGCGGGTCGCATGGTTGACGCCGCGGAACGTTCCGGTGTCATCGCCGCTAACGGTTTCATGTACCGCTTCGGCGACGCGATTGCGCGCTGGCAGCAAGGCGACACCGGAACGGTCGGGCTTTTCGCCGGAAGCTATCACTGCAATGCGCTCCACGCGCCCTGGTGGCGCGAGGCCGCGAAATCGGGCGGCCAGATGCTCGAACAGGTCATCCACCTGATCGATCTGGTCCGCCTGTTCATGGGCGATCCCGACACGGTCTATGCGCGCCGCGCCAACCTGTTTCACCGGGCGACCCCGGGATATGATGTGGAGGACGTGTCGGCGATCATCTTCGGTTGGAAGGACGGCCGCGTCGCGACGCTCAATGCAAGCAACATCGCGGTCCCCGGGCGTTGGCACAAGGACTGGGCGGTGTTCGCAGAGCGGATGACCGGCCGCTTCACCGGATGGAACGACGCGGTGCTGACGCGTACCGGTGACTTGGTCGAGGAAGAGGTGATAGCGGGCGCGACCGATCCCTTTGTCGCCCAACTCGCGGACGTTGCTTCCGCAATCCGCCACGGCCACCCGCCCCGCGTGCCGCTACGCGAAGGCACGGCGACGTTGCGTCTGGCGCTAGCCGCACGCCGTTCCGCCGAACTTGGCGTGGAATTGAATCTTGACGATGCGCTTTGATGCCGGTCGTCCCGGCTTTGCCGGGCTCGGACTTTCGCTTGGCGGCATGGCGCCGCTGATCGACGGCACCGTACCTCGGCATGGATCCCCCGAAGTCGGTGACCACGGCGTAATATGGCCGCTCGATCGGGGACGCGCGATCCTTGAGATTGCACCAGACGGCGACGCGTTACGGCTATGCTTCCGGCTTGAAGGGATCGATCCTGCGCGTGCGATCGACAGCCTTGGCTTACGCTTCGATGAGGTCTCAGGCGCACGGCTTTATCTTCGCAACGGCTATCAAAGCTGGGATGGAAGCTATTTCGTTGCACCCGGCACCCCGGCGGGGGACGGGCCCCCGGGCAAGGTGCCGACACTGGGTTTTGCGATGACTGCGCTACTCCCTGAGGAGGGAAGCGGCGCATCGGTACTTGGGTTCACCAGACACGATCGCTTCCAGAGCAGATTCCAGTTCGGTGGGACGTCCGATTGCCTGTCGTTCGGTATAGAGACGTTGCGCGACCGCGTGCCGCATCACGGGACGATCGAGGCGGAACCGATGATCCTGATGACCGGCGACGGGGTTGAAGAGACGCTTCGCAGCTGGTCGCGGATCGTCGCGGCTCAATCCACACCCGCTCCGCGGATCCCCCCGCGCCGCATCACCGGCTGGTGTTCGTGGTACAATCTCTACGCAGCGATCGACGAAGCGTCGATCCTCGAGCATCTGCGCGGCGCGGCAGGGTTCCGGGAAGCCCATCAGGTGCCGCTCGATATTTTCCAGATCGATGACGGTTTCACGCCCGAAATGGGAGATTGGCTGGATGTGAAGCCCCAATTCCCGCGCGGCCTAAAACCGTTGATCGCCGACATTGCTGCGGCAGGCTTTACGCCGGGATTGTGGATCGCGCCCTTCATGGTCGGTAACCGCAGCCGGCTCTACGCCGAACATCCCGACTGGGTCGTCCGGAGCGCGGAGACCGGCGAGCCCCTCGCCCAGATGCACTTCTATGGCGAGTTTCGCTGGCACAAGCGCAGCGAGGAATATTACATTCTCGACATCACCCATCCCGGTGCCGAAGCCTATATCCGCAAGGTCTTCCGAACCTGGCGTCACGATTGGGGCGTCGGTTATTTCAAGACCGATTTCATGCTGTTCGGCAGCGAGCACGGTCCGGACACCGCTCGCTGGCACGAGAGCGGGCTTTCGCGGATCGCAATCTGGCGGCGCATGGCGCAGCTGATCCGCGAGGAGATCGGCGACGCGCTCTGGCTCGGCTGCGGCTGTCCGCTCTGGGCATCAACCGGGCTTGTCGATGCTGCGCGTATCGGGCGTGATATCGGCGTTTCCTGGACTGGCGAATATTCAGCGGAGAGCCTGCTCCGCGACCAGCTGACGCGCAATCATGCCTCCGGAATATTGTGGCAGGCGGATCCCGACTGCATCCTGCTCCGCGAACGATTTCATCATCTTACCGACGATGAGGTCCGCACGCTTGCACTGTTCGGTGGCCTCTCGGGTGGCGTTCTGATGACGAGCGACCGTCTCGATACACTGCCCGAGGCGCGCGCCGCGCTGTTCGCCCAATTGCTGCGCGTGCCGATCGCGCGGTGTGATTTTCCCGGCCTTGGCTCGATTGAGCCGCTTGTCGTGCAACGCGCTGAATTGGAGGACGGCCACGTGTTCGAGCACATCATGAATCTGTCGGCAACCGCGGTGAGTGTCCCAGAGATCGCGCCGCACGCGTCGCTTCTTTTCCCGAGGCTTGCCTGATGCTTTACGGCGCGATCGAGCTTGGCGGAACCAAGACCAACGTCGCAATCGGCGACGAGACCGGGACGCTGCTCGCACGACGACGGATCGAGACACGCGATCCGGCGAACACCGTCGGCGCGATCGCTGAATTCCTGGATACGGTCACGCGCAGCCACGGAGCAGTTTCGGCGGTGGGGGTGGGGGCCTTTGGTCCGATCGCGCTTGATCCTCGAGATCCAGCTTTCGGCACGGTGGGCGCAACAACAAAATCCGCCTGGAGCGGATTTGATCTTCGTGGCGCCCTTGGACGCGCAGTTGGCGTACCCATCGCAATCGATACCGACGTGGCTGCCGCCGGCGTGGGCGAATATCACTACGGCGCCCTCAAGGGGCTGGGCTGCGGTGTCTATCTTACGGTCGGAACGGGCATCGGCGGAGCCGTGCTGATCGACGGCAAACCGATCTCAGGCAGGATGCACCCCGAAATCGGGCATCTGCCTGTTCATCGCGAGCCTGGCGACTCGATGTCATCGCAATGCCGGTTTCACACGGGCTGCGCGGAGGGGCTGGCGAGCGGACCTGCCGTCGTGGCGCGCTTTGGCCGGCCGCTCGAGGCCTTTGGCCAGGACGGAGCGGAGCACGCGCTAATTGCATCCTATCTGGGGCAACTCTGCGCCTCGATCGTTCTCGCGGTTTCGCCCCACCGAATCGTCTTTGGCGGCGGGGTGAGCAATACGCCGCGTCTTCACGCCGCGGTTGCGGCGCAAATGCATCGCCATATGAACGGCTATGCGTTCCCTGAAGCACCAGGCGACACGTTCATAGTACGGCCTGAACTGGGCGACGACTCCGGGTTGATCGGTGCTCTGGTTCTCGCCCGTCATGCACGTATCGACTGTGGGCCAACACAGTCCCCTCATTAAGACGGCATCCAACACATGAGGGCAGCATCGCATGCCTGAATAACTTGCCCACTTCATCCGGAGCCCCATGCACGTGGCAGATGCGCAACGTTACGACACAATGATCTACCGCCAGACCGGCCGAAGCGGCCTGCGGTTGCCGGTCTTCTCTCTCGGACTGTGGCACAATTTCGGGGAGAATTGTTCGTATGACCGGCAGCGTGAGATACTGCTGCAGGCATTCGATCTGGGTATCACGCACTTCGATCTGGCGAACAACTATGGCCCGCCTCCCGGAGCCGCAGAGTCAGCGTTCGGCCACGCACTGCGCACTGATTTCGCGCCGTACCGGGACGAACTCATTATCTCCACCAAGGCAGGCAATGAAATGTGGCCAGGCCCCTATGGCAACGGTGGATCGCGCAAGTCCATGCTCTCCTCGCTCGACCAAAGCCTGAAACGGCTCGGTATCGACTATGTCGACATTTTCTACTCCCACCGGCCCGATCCGAATACGCCGATGGAGGAAACCATGGGCGCTCTCCACACTGCCGTGCAGCAAGGCAAGGCTCTATACGTCGGCATCTCCAACTACTCTGTGGAACAGACACGCGATGCGGTGCGCATCCTGAACGAACTGGGAACACCGCTGCTGCTCCATCAGCCCCGCTACTCGATGTTGCACAGAATCCCCGAGGACGGTCTCCTTGCCACTCTGCGCAGTGCGGGAGCCGGAGCCATCGCATACTCACCACTCGAGCAAGGCCTGTTGTCGAACCGTTATCTGAACGGAATCCCTCAGGGATCCCGCGCTGCGGGCGCCAGCCGGTTCCTCACTCCCGAGCGCATTACCCCCGCATTGGTTGGCGTTCTGCAACAACTGGAGGCTATCGCTGAGCAACGCGGTCAGTCACTGGTGCAAATGGCTCTCGCCTGGGTGGTACGCGAGCCAGCGGTCACCTCCGCGGTGATCGGCGCAAGCAGTATGCAACAGCTCAAGGAGAGCGTGGCTGCGGCAGCAAATCTCGTCTTCGACGAGACCGAGCTCAATCGGATCAACGATCTTGTAGGGACGATCGTCTGAGGTGCAATGTTGGCGTGATCCAACGCCTTTGGGCCCTCCTGGAACCACGGTCAGCGCTCAGGCGGCTTTCGAGGATGGGTCGGATCAGGCGGACGTCGACATGCAGCGAATTCGCGTGAAAGCCTGAAGCTGGGGGCCGTGCTAAAACGGCCGCGGATGAATGTCTCTCAATCGAAGCGCGTCCGTACTTCCCGGCGTTCACGCCGAGCAATGGCGTGCCGTCAATCAGGGCAGGGGCTGGGAACTCTACGACATCGATGCCGATCCGGACCAGCGTGCCGATATCATGGCGAGCAAGCTCGATCTCGTCGCGCAGTGCGATACGGGCTATCGCGGTTGGTTCTCCGACATAACGCGGAACGGTTTCAGTCAGTCCGTCATTCCGTCGGATATCGCGAGGCGCCGCGCGTCGAACTTACGACCGCGGACCGTGTACACGGTCGTTCGATCATGGGCGGCGCGTCTCGGGCGCCCGTTGTCGTTGGGCAGTGCGTGTCGGTTCGACGGGATCCCAGCCGCCGCCGAGCGCTCGAAACGACGCGATCGCGGCCCGCGCCGCTTCGGTGCTTGCCTCCGCACGGGAATCGCGGGCGGCGAGAAGGCGGCTGTCGGCGTCAAGGACCTCGATCAGGCTCACGACCCCGCCGCGATAGGCGGCGAAGGCGGCGTTCCGGGCCTTTGCGAGCGAGGCTTCCCCGGAACTCAGGGCGCGCGCCTGCTGCTCGCGCTTGACGACGGCCGAGAAGGCGTCCTCGACGTCCTTGGTGGCCCGCAGCACCGAGAGGCGATAGGCCGCCAGCGCTTCCGCATTCTGGCCGCGCGCCACCTTGATCTCGGCATCGACGCGGCCGAAGTCGAACAGCCGCCATCTGAGGCCCAGCACGCCTTGGGCCTGATTGGCGCCGCCGCCGAACAGGCCGCCGGCGCTGGTGGTGGCCGTGCCGATCAGCCCGCCGAGCGAAAATTTGGGGAAATATTCGGAGATGGCCGATCCGATCCGCGCGTTGGAAGCGGCGAGGCGACGCTCGGCGATGATGATGTCGGGGCGACGCCGCAACAGGTCGGCTGGTCCTTCCGCTGTCGCGATCGCCGGCGCGGTCGGGATCGGCGCGGGCGTGAGAAGCTGGGCGCGATAGGTGCCGGGCTGGGCACCCAGCAGGACGTCCATCGCGTTCAAGGCCGCATCCAGGCCAGTTTCGAGGACGGGAAGGCTAGCCTCGACCTGGGACAGGGCCCCTTCGCCTTGGTGGAGCTGGAGTTCGGCCGCGACGCCCTTGCTATATTGCAGGCGGATCGTGTCGACGAGCCTGGTTTGCGTCCCGATCTGGTCGCGCGCGACGGCGATGCGCGCCTGCAGCCCGCGAATGACGATGTAGGTGTCCGCGACCTGGGCGGCGACGGTGAGCCTGGCCGCGCTCGCCCCCGCCTGCGTCGCCTGATAATCCGCCAGCGCCGCTTCGCGGTCGCGGCGAAGCCCGCCAAAGAGATCGAGTTCCCAGCTCGCGCCCAGACCGGCCTCATAAAAACTGGAGTCGCGGTCGTGATTGGGCGTGGCATCGAGCAGCCGGCCGAGCGGGGTTTCGAGCGACTGGTGGCTTCGGACCGCCTGCCCCGTGATGTTGCCTGACGGAAGCAGCGCCGCCGTCGCGGCGCCCAGCGAGGCGCGCGCTTGTGATACGCGCGCGACCGCCTGGGCGATTTCAAGATTGTCCGCGATCGCCTTTCCGATCAGCTCGCTGAGGAGCGGGTCATGAAAGCCCTCCCACCATGTCGCGAGTTCGGTGCCATGCAGCGCGGCGCCATTCGGTCCGGTCCGCTGGCCGAGCGCTTCGCCGCCGACATAGCGGTTCGTCAGCGCCAGGTCCGGCCGGTCATAGTCGGGGCCGACCGCGCAGCCGGCCAGCGACGCGGTGGCCAGGAGCGGGAATATGAAAGCTGTGCGCATCGGCAACCTGTGTCGAATGGAGAGAGTTGATGACCAGTTGCGTTATTGTTCACTAGTTGTCAATGTAAATTGTCATGGCTATGGTCCCATCATGATCCAACCAGCCTCAGTCGACCGGCCCGACGACCGCCCGCCCACCGACAGCGCGATCCGGGATCGGATCGTGGATGCCGCGAACGAGCACTTCCGCCATTATGGTTATGGCAAGACGACGATGGCCGACCTCGCCCGGCAGATCGGATTCTCCAAGGCCTATCTCTATCGCTTCTTCGAATCGAAGCAGGCCATCGGCGAGGAGATCTGCTCGCAGCGCCTCGACACGGTGCTTGCCTCCGTCACGAAGGGTATGGAGGGCGGCAAATCGGCCAGCGATAAATTTCGGCGTCTTTGCAAGCGGATATCCGAAGAGTGCTGCGCCCTGTTCTTCGAGGATCGCAAGCTCTACGACATCGCAGCAACCTCGGCTTCGGAAAATTGGAGCTCGAACGTGCGCTATCAGGAGCAGGTCCTGGCGCTCATCGAGGGGATCCTGCGCGCGGGGCGGGATAGCGGCGAGTTTGAACGCAAGACGCCGCTCGATGAGACGTGCAGGGCGATCTTCCACGTCATGCAGCCGTTCATGAATCCGCTGATGCTGCAATATAATCTCGACAATCTCCCGGATGCGGCGAACGAGGTGTCGAGCCTTGTGCTTCGCTCGCTCGCACCATGAACGTATTAGTGACCAGTTGACAAATTGGTCACTATATAAGAGTGAGGGTGTGATTCCGTCAGGGAGCGCCCGATGCCGATTCGATTTTCAGTTGATAAAATTCTCCTCGCGAGCCTTGCTCCGTTAGCGCTTGCCGCCTGCACCCAATCCGAGGATGATCCGAGGACGCGCCCCCCGCTCGTGCGCGTCGCGACGGCCGGCGCGGCGGAGGCCGCGGAGCGCGGCTTTACCGGCATCGTTTCCGCCCGGGTTGAAAGTGCGCTGGGCTTCCGCGTGGCGGGCAAGATCGTGCAGCGTCTCGTCGATACCGGTCAGACGGTCCGAAGGGGCCAGCCGCTGATGCGGATCGATGCGACCGACTATGCGCTGGCCAGCAGCGCGCAGGCCCAGTCGGTGACCGCGGCGCGGGCCCACGCCATTCAAACAGCCGCCGACGAGAAGCGTTACCGTGATCTCGTCTCGGCGGGCGCCGTGTCGGCATCGGCCTATGATCAGGTGAAGGCGGCGGCGCACGCCGCGCAAGCGCAGCTCGAAGCCGCGCAGGCGGAGGCGCGGGTCGCCCGGAACGCCGCCGGCTATGCCGTTCTCGTCGCGGATGCCGATGGCGTCGTCGTCGAAACGCTGGGCGAGCCCGGACAGGTGGTCGCGGCCGGGCAAACCGTCGTGCGGCTTGCCCATGCCGGCCCGCGCGAGGCCACGATCAATCTTCCGGAAACGCTGCGGCCGAAGCTCGGGGAGGCCGCGCGTGCGACGCTCTTCATCGGCGACAAAGTTGCCGGCCAGGCCCGGCTGCGTCAGCTTTCCGATGCCGCCGATCCGCAGACGCGTACCTACGAGGCGCGCTATGTCCTGGAGGGCGGCGCCGCGCGGGCGCCGCTCGGCTCGACCGTGACGATCCATATCGGGGAGCCCGCCGCCGCCGGCGCCTTGCGGATTCCGCTGGCCGCGATCCACGACGATGGGAAGGGGCCGGGCGTCTGGGTCATTGATCCAGGAAAAACGACAGTCGCCTGGCGTCGCGTCCATCTCGCGGGCCTTGGGGATGAAACGGCCACCATCGTCAGCGGGCTGCGAACCGGCGAGCGCTTCGTCGCGCTCGGCGCCCATATGCTGCACGAAGGCGCGGCCGTGCGCCTTCCCGCTGGAGGCAAGTGATGGCGAAGTTCAACCTTTCGGCGATCGCGGTGCACGAGCGCGCCGTGACGCTCTTCATGATCGTCCTCATCACGCTCGCTGGCACCTTCGCCTTTCTGAAGCTGGGACGTGCCGAGGATCCGAGCTTCACCGTCAAGGTGATGACGGTAGTCACGGCATGGCCCGGGGCGACATCCGAGGAGATGCAGAACCAGGTGATCGAGCCGCTGGAAAAGCGGCTTCAGGAGCTCAAATGGTACGATCGGGTGGAAACCTTCACCCGCCCCGGCCTGTCCTTCACCACGGTCACGCTGAAGGACACAACACCGCCCAAGGACGTCCCGGAGGAATTCTACCAGGCGCGCAAGAAGCTGAGTGATGAGGCTTTGCGGTTGCCGCGCGGA
This sequence comes from Sphingobium sp. FW306-1B-F04DB, assembly GCF_058781925.1. Lineage (NCBI taxonomy): Bacteria > Pseudomonadati > Pseudomonadota > Alphaproteobacteria > Sphingomonadales > Sphingobiaceae > Sphingobium > Sphingobium sp. FW306-1B-F04DB. The sequence goes on from NZ_JBYSXE010000012.1 coordinate 56,022, forward strand.
GCCATCGGTCCCTTCGTCAACGACGAATATTCGGATGTGACCTTCGCGCTCTATGCGCTGAAGGCGAAGGGCGAGCCCCATCGGCTGCTTGCGCGCGAAGCCGAGACGCTCCGGCAGCGCCTTCTCCACGTCGCCGGCGTGAAGAAGGTCAACATCATCGGCGAGCGGCCGGAGCGCATCTACGTCAATTTCTCGTTCGCGCGCCTCGCCGCGATGGGCGTTTCGCCGCGCGACATCTTCGCGGCGCTCGCAAACCAGAACCTCATCAGCCCGGCCGGTTCGATCGACACGAAGGGGCCGCAGGTGCTCGTGCGCCTCGAAGGCGGCTTCGACGATCTGGAGAAGATCAGGGACGTGCCCATCGTCGCGGCGGGGCGGGCGCTCAAGCTGTCGGATGTCGCGGAAGTGACGCGGGGCTATGAGGATCCCGCCACCTTCCTGATCCGCAACCAGGGTGAACCCTCGATACTGCTCGGCGTCGTGATGCGGGAAAGATGGAACGGCCTCGACCTCGGCAAGGCTCTCGAGAAGGAGGCCACCGCCATCCAGGCCGAGCTTCCGCTCGGCCTCACGCTCGCCAAGGTGACCGACCAAGCCGTCAACATAGACGAGGCGATCAGCGAGTTCATGCTGAAATTCTGCGTGGCCCTTGGCGTCGTGATGATCGTCAGCCTGGTCAGCATGGGCTGGCGCGTCGGCATCGTCGTCGCCGCCGCCGTGCCGCTCACGCTCGCCGGCGTGTTCCTCATCATGATGGCGACGGGGCGCGACTTTGATCGCGTCACCCTGGGCGCGCTGATCCTGGCCCTCGGCCTGCTTGTCGACGATGCCATCATCGTCATCGAGACGATGGTGGTGCGGATGGAAGAAGGCTTCGACCGGATCAGGGCATCGGGCGCCGCATGGGTCACCACGGCCGCACCGCGGCTTGCCGGGGCGCTCGTCACCTCGATCGGCCTGATGCCGGTCGGCTTCGCGGCGTCGACCGCCGGCGAATATGCCGGCAACATCTTCTGGATCGTGGCCTTCGCGCTCCTGACCTCGTGGCTCGTGGCGGGTGCCTTCACGCCCTATCTCGGTGTCAAGCTGCTCCCGAACATCAAGCCCGTGGCGGGCGGCCATGCCGCCATCTACGGCACGCCCAACTATCAGAAGCTGCGCCGGATCATCGGCTGGTCGGTCGTGCATAAATGGAAGGTGGCGGGCGCCGTGGTGGGCCTGTTCGTCATCGCGGTCCTCGGCATGGGGCTGGTGCGTCAGCAATTCTTCCCCGCATCCGATCGGCCCGAGGTTCTGGTCGAAGTGCAGATGCCCGAAGGCACGAGCATCCGTGAAACCGAGCGGGCAGTGCAGGAAGTTGAAACCTTCCTGCGCAAACAGCCGGAGGCGAAACTCGTCACGAGCTATATCGGGCAGGGCGCGCCGCGCTTCTTCCTGGCGATCGCGCCTGAACTGCCCGATCCCTCTTTCGCCAAGATCGTGATCCTCACGCCGAACGAGGAGACGCGCGAAGCCCTGAAACGCAAGATCAGGGAAGCGGCCGCGAACGGGCTCGCGCCCCAGGCCCGGGTCCGCGCGACGCAGCTCGTCTTCGGCCCCTATTCCCGCTTCCCCGTCGGATTCCGTGTCATGGGTCCCGATGAGGCGGGCGTGCGCGACATCGCGGAGAAGGTGCGCAAGGTGATGCTGGCCAATCCGAACTTGCGGATGGTCAACACAGACTGGAGCGAGCGGGTTCCGACCGCCCATTTCGTCCTCGACCAGGATCGGCTCCGGGCGATCGGTCTATCGACGCACGACGCCGCCCAGCAGATTCAGTTCCTGCTGACCGGCGTGCCCGTCACCCAGGTCCGCGAGGATATCCGCACGGTCGAGGTGATCGCCCGGAGCGCGGGCAAGGAGCGGCTGGATCCGGCACAGCTCGACGCTTTCACGCTGGTGGGGGCGGAGGGGCAGAAGGTGCCGCTTAGCCAGATCGGCCGCACCGAGATCCGGATGGAGAATCCGATCCAGTATCGACGCGACCGCTATGTGACCATGACGGTGCGGGGCGACATTGACGAGAAATTGCAGCCGCCGCAGGTGTCGCTCGAGGTACAGAAGGCGATCCAGCCGATCGTGGCGAGCCTGCCGCCCGGTTACAAGATCGAGATGGCCGGCTCGATCGAGGAAGCCGGCAAGGCGAACGCTGCGCTCGCGCCGATCTTCCCCATCATGCTCGCGCTGATGGCGATCGTGATCATCTTCCAGGTTCGCTCGTTGGCGGCGATGGTGATGGTGTTGCTGACCGCGCCTCTCGCGCTGATCGGCACCGTTCCCACGCTGCTGCTCTTCGGCCAACCCTTCGGCTTCAACGCGATCATCGGGTTGATCGGGCTGGCCGGGATCATCATGCGCAACACGCTGATCCTGATCGGCCAGATCCACAGCAACGAGCATGAGGGGCTGGAGCCCTATCATGCGGTGGTCGAAGCCACCGTGCAGCGCGCGCGGCCGGTGATCCTGACCGCACTCGCGGCGGTGCTGGCGTTCATTCCCCTGACGACTTCGGTTTTCTGGGGTTCGATGGCCTATACATTGATCGGCGGCACGTTGGGCGGGACCGTTCTGACGCTGATCTTCCTGCCGGCGCTCTATGCGATCGCGTTCAAGATCAAGCCTATCGCGGGTCAGGAACCCGGCGAGCCACGGCCGGCTCATCCGGAGCGAGAGCCAAGCTTCAGCATCGCTGGCTGAGGCTTGGTGGTCCAGGCGGGCGGTGCTCCCTCCCCACACCCGCCTGGACCAAAAGCTGGCGCCGCAAACCAGTCAGGTCGGCATCGTTGGTGTAGTTACAGATGGTCATATTCCGCGCGAGGCCGCCAAGTCGCGTCGAACGCGCTCGCGCCCGCCGTCGACCGGGCAAGGGAACGCTCACCATCGGCAACAGTTCTCGGATCACCGATGGGACTGTCGCATACTGGGTCGCCAGACTTGCGAGATTGCCTGGCGAAACGCCTCGCGCCTAGCGGGCCGGCCGTGAAGTCGCCGCGGTCGATAATGCCACCGACCGGTTCCTTTTGGCGCAGAGCTTCGCCATGCCGCAGCTGCCCGCAGCCTCGAAGGCTGGTGGCCGCGATGAGGCCGCGATTGCGCCCTCGACGTCCGGATAGTCGGTATATCCCGCCGCACCCGCGCTGTAATAGGTCGAGACTTGGGACTCGGCAAAGGCGTGGCCCCTCGCGATCCGCCGCGGCAGATCCGGGTTGGCGATGAAGGGCCGGCCGAAGGCGACGGCATCGGCATCGCCCTGCGCCACCGCGTGGATCGCGCTTCCGCCGGTGAAGTCGGAGTTGAGCACCAGCGCCCCGTTGAAGACCTTGCGGATCGCCGGCGCGATCAACGGCACGTCGGTCGCGCGGAAGGTGCTTTCTCCCTGGGGCTCCCGCAACTCGAGAAAGGCGATGCCGATCCGTGACAGCACCGCCGCGGCTGCCGTGAACAGCGCCTCGGGGTTGCTGTCGTTGACGCCCTGCGTCTCGCCGTTCGGCGACAGCCGCACGCTGGTGCGGCCAGGCCCCGCAACGTCACTTATCGCGCGCGTCACCTCGTCGAGCAGACGGACCCGGTTCTCGATTGAGCAGCCATAATCGTCGTCGCGCAGATTGGTGCCGTCGCGCAGGAACTGATCGATCAGATAGCCATTGGCCGCATGAAGCTGCACGCCGTCGAAACCGGCGCTGATGGCATTCGCGGTCGCGCGCCGATAATCGTCCAGCAGGCGCGGAATCTCGGCGATCTCGAGCGGCCTTGCTTCCACATAATCCTGCTTGCCCGCATAGGTATGCGCCTGTCCCGGCGCGGTGGTCGCAGAGGCGGAGACCGGCCGGGCGCCGCCCAGAAAGCTCGGATGGACGATCCGCCCCATGTGCCACAGCTGGACCACGATCCGCCCGCCCGCTTCATGCACGGCGGCCGTGATCGGCTTCCAGGCCTCGACCTGTTGCTCGGTCCACAGGCCCGGCGCGCTGGGCCATCCCAGTCCCTCCTGGCTGATCCCGGTCGCCTCGCTGATGATGAGGCCCGCCGAGGCACGCTGCCGATAATATTCGCCCATCAGTGCGGTCGGCACGTGGTCGCGCGTACCTCTGCCGCGCGTAAGCGGCGCCATCAGGATCCGGTTGGGAACCTCGATTCCGCCCAGTTGCAGCGGATCGAACAAGCTTGGCATTCACAGGTCCTTCTCAGTCTGGTGGGATATGGCCCGGCGCTTGGCAGGAGCGCCGGGTCGTCCGGGTCAGGAAGCGACTGCGCGGATGTGGCGATGGATCAGCCGCCCATCGATCTTGCCGGCACGAAGCTCCGCCAGCCCCTGATTGATGGTTTCAATCGGCGCGACGGCGGTCGGGATCGGACGGATGCGGCCCGCGCGCGCATGCTCGACGAGTTCGCGAAGCTCGGCGGGCGTGCCGCAATAGGAACCCTTCAGGCTGAGCTGACGAGAAGCCAGCACTGCAAGCGGCAGCTGGATCATGCCGCCGAACAAGCCGACGCCGACATAGGTGCCGCCGTGACGGAGCAGCGACACACCGAGTTCGACCGTCTGCTGCGAGCCGACAAAGTCGAGAATGCCGATAAAGCCGCCGGTGTCCGCGAGGACCTTTTCCGCGACGCCTTCTTCGCGGCTGTTCACCGTCTTGTCCGCCCCGAAATTGTTGCTCGCGGCATGGAGCTTCGCGTCATTGATGTCGAACACCGCGACCTTGCTGTCCTGCAATCCCTTCTCGATCGCGAGCGCCATCGTGCCGAGACCACCGGCGCCGATGATCCCGATCCATCCGTCGCGGCGCGGAAGCTTGGCGAGCGCGGCATAGGCCGTCAGGCCGCAGCAGGCGAAGATGCCCGCATAGTCCTCGCTCAGCCCATCGGCGGGGATCAGATATTTCGGCTCGCGCACGACCACCTTTTCGGCATGGCCGCCGGGCACCTGCATGCCGATCGAGCGCGGCGTCGGGCATTCATTGTCACGCTCGGCCTCGCAGGCGGGGCACTGTCCGCAGCCGATCCACGGATAGACCACTACCGGCCGTCCGATATCGGCGTCGCTCAGCCCAGCCCCAGGACCAAAGGCGGCGATACGCCCGAAAATCTCGTGGCCGAGCGACGTCGGCGCATTGATGCCCAGCATGCCCACCGGCAGCTTGGCCTCGCCGCCCAGACCCACATGCCCCTCGTGGAAATGGGCGTCGGAATGGCACAGGCCGCAGCTGATCACCTCGACGACGACTTCGGATCCGGTCGGGACCGGATCGGCGATCTCGCTGGCAACGATGGGGGCGTTGAACTCGACGACCTGATGGGCGCGCATGACTCTTCTCCTGAATTTCTTTGATTATGTCTGGGTAAGGGAGCGGCGGGCGCCCCTGAACGCCCGCCGCGAACCGTTTCAGGCCGCTTGCTTGCGGACGATGGACTTGATTTCGAGGAAGTCGCCAAAGGCGATCTCGCCCCACTCGCGACCATTACCCGACATTTTGTACCCCCCGAAGGGCGCGTAGGCGTCCTCGTCCGCGCCGTTCAGATAGACCATACCGGCCTCGATGTGCGCCGCGACCTCGGCGGCTTCATCGTCGGTGGCTGCCTGCACATAGGCGCCCAGGCCATAGATGGTGTCGTTGGCGATCTCGACCGCGTCGTCGATATCGGTGTAGCTCTGGATAACGAGCACGGGCCCGAAGATCTCTTCCTTCACGATCGTCATGTCGCGCGTCACATCGGCGAAGACGGTCGGGCGAACATAATAGCCTTTGTCGAGACCTTCCGGCCGATCAGTTCCGCCTGCCACCAGCGTCGCGCCTTCGTCGATCCCCTTCCGGATGAGTTCCAGCACGCGATCGCGCTGACGCTCGGATACGAGCGGCCCCATATAGGCGTCGCCGTTCGGATCGCCGACGGTGATCGATGCAGCCACCTGAGCCGCGATCGCCTTGGTCTCCGCCAGCCGGTCCGCAGGGACCAGCAGGCGGGTCGGCGCATGGCAGGTCTGCCCGCTGTTCAGCATGAGGCGATAGATCGACTCGGTGACCGCCTTGCCCAGGTCCGCGCTCGGCAGGACGATATTCGGCGACTTGCCGCCCAGTTCCTGGTGGACGCGCTTGACCGTCTCCGCCGCGCGCTTCGCGACGTCGATCCCGGCAGCAGTCGAGCCGGTGAACGATACCATCGCGATACCAGGATCCTCGGAAATCGCGACGCCCACCACCGGTCCGGCGCCGTCGACCAGATTGTACACGCCCCTGGGGACGCCCGCATCGTGCAGGATCTCGGCGATGATATGTGCTGTGAAGGGCGTGACCTCCGAAGGCTTGTGAACCATCGTGTTGCCCGTCGCGAGCGCCGGCACGACCTTGCACATGATCTGGTTGATCGGCCAGTTCCAGGGCGTGACCATGCCGATGACGCCTATCGGCTCGAGGCGCGCCACCGACCGGTTTCCGACCGGGCGTTCGAACGGATAGTCCTTGAGGCGGTCGAGTGCGGCCATCAGATGCTGTGCGCCGACGCCTGTCTGAAGATCGAAGGCGAATCCCTTGGGCGCGCCAAGCTCTTCAACCAGCGCATCGGCAAGATCCTGTCGCCTTGCCACATAGGTCTGCAACACCGAACCCAGGAGATCGAGCCGCTCCTGGCGCGTGGTGCGGGAGAAGCTGCGGAACGCGGCTTGTGCCGCGGCAACGGCGCGGTCGACATCCGCCGCGGTCCCGAGCGCGATGCGTCCTGCGACCGCTTCGGTCGCGGGGTTGATCACATCGGCGCCGGGACGATCGGAGGCGTCGACCCATTCGCCGTCGATGTAGAATTTCATGTAGTTCCGCATGCAAATTCCTTCCTAATACCCCCCCTTCTTTTGGAGGAGGGTGTCAGTTCGTCAGGCGTTGATCGGCGACCTGGTCGAGCACGTGCCGCAACGCTGCGGCCTCGGCCGCGCCGAAGCTGGTTTCGAAGCTGTGCTGGGCGATATCCCAATGGACGCGCGCTTCATCGACCTTGGCGAGCCCGGCTGCGGTGATGCTCACCAGCCGCGCGCGGCGGTCCGTCGCATCGGGCGCGATCGAGAGCAGCCCGTCGCGTTCCAGCGGCCGCAAATTATGGCCAATGGTCGCGCGGTCCATCGCAAGCAGATCGCCCAGTGCGGAAATGCGCATCGGGCCGCGATGCTTGAGATAGCCGAGGATGGTGAACTGGTTGGTGCCGATCCCCGATGGCGCGAGGCACTGGTCATAGAAGCGCGTCACGTTTCGCGCCGCCCGCCTCAGCCGCGCGCAGTTGCAGCGCGAGGGCAGGTCGATATCGGTCTCAGTTCTGTTGGTCATTCACGACACTCCCGGATGCGGACCAATTTGCTTGGCCGACCGCCGAAAAGTCGGTCGGCAGGCCGTCGAGCCGTTCCATGCGCCGGTTCGACCATGTCTCCACGGTTTCCGGATCGAGCGGCGTGGTGAAGACATTGTTGGTCAGCGTATATTCGGCCGCGAGCCGGCCGACAGGCGCGAGCGCGGCGGTGTCGATCCGGCCGTTCTCGAGATAGAGATCATCGCGGATGTGGAAGCGGACGACCTCGCCCCAGACGACATGGTCGTCATAGTCGCCGACAGTGAAGTAGCGGTCGAGCTTACACTCCATCGCCACCGGCGCGAGCGCCACGCGTGGTGGCCGCACGAACACGCTCGGCGCCTTTTCGAGGCCCACTTTTTCGAACTCATCCTCGCTCGAATCAAACTCCATCGCCGATTTGTGCATCGCACCGGCGAGAGGGAGCGTGACGATATTGTGCACGAATTCGCCCGTGTCGCGGATGTTGACGAACGTGTCCTTGAGCGATCCGTCCGAACGGTGCTGGAGAGTGACCGAAAGTACGGGCGGCTTGCGGCCGACGACGGTGAAGAAGGAAATGGGCGCCAGATTGGCGACGCCGTCGTGCGACATGGTGCTCACCCAGCCGATCGCGCGGGGCACGATCGTGCCGATAAGCAGCTTGTAGGTGTGTTCGACATCGAGGTCGTCGGCGTTGATGATCATGCTGCCTCTCCATCAATGTCATTGCCTTCGAGGAAATATCCGGGACCCAAGGCGGCTTTGAGATTTTCGCCCATCGTCTTCGAGAAGAAGATCGCTGCCTCCATCGGTCGATGATGGATCGCGACATGGCTGATCGCGCCGTCATCATCGCGCGTGAGGATGGTGACGCCATCAAAGACAACACCCTCATGAGCCTCTGCCTGCCACTCGATATATTGCTTGCGGCCCGCGGTGGCCTGATCGGTGAAGCTGAGCGAGCGATAAACCTTGCTCGCGGCTTCCATCACCTTCTGCACGTTTTCGCGGCCGCGGATCGGCCTGACCATAGTCACCGCCTCGAGCACGACGTCGGGTGCGAAGGCCTGGCCGAACGCTGCGCTCGACTTCTTGGCAAAGGCGTCCGTCCAATCTGCGGCCGACGTTTTCCCGCTATCGGCAGCAAGGCCGACCTCGCGCAACATGCCGAGCACAAGCTGCGCGACAGCGCCCGGCTGTTCGACGTGGGCCCAGTGCCCGGCTTTCTCGACAGTTGCGCTCGCCGACGTCCCAAAGCGCTCCGCCACCGCGAGCGCCATCGCCTCTGTCACGAAGGGGTCCGATCCGCCCCGCACGACAAGGACCGGCCCCGCGAACGCGCTCGGCTCGCGGCCAGCGTCATGGCCCTTGTTCCACATGTCGACCAGGCGCGCGACCACATCGGGGCGAACCTGAAGGCCGATCTCCACCAGCTCGTCGAGCCGTTGGCCCGAAAGATCGTGCGACAGGCCGGTGCGCTGCTCGCGCTGGATATCGGCCATTCCGCCCGCCGCCTTGAACGGTGCGACGGCCTCAGCCGGCGCACCGACCCCTGCCAGTGGCACCGGGGTGAGCAGGACAAGCCCCTTCACGGCGTCAGGGCGCCGCTTCGCCACCAGCTCAGCCACCTGCGCACCCATGCTCTGGCCGACAAGCACCAGCTCGCCACCGATCGCATCCACCACCGAGGCCACGCTGTCGGCATAGCTGTCGAGGCTGATCGCATCGGGCTCAGCGGAGGTGCCGCCCATGCCGGGCAGGTCCACCGAAGCACTGGTGACGCCCGACTCGGCGAGGCCAGAAGCGACCAGCTTCCACACCCGGCCAGCATCAAGAAACCCGTGGATGAGGAGCGCGGCAGGACGCTCGTTCCCAGTTGTTTCAAAGGGTAAGTCAGCTTTCGGCGCCGTGGGCATCACCAAATCTCCTAGCCGTTCGCATTATATTGCGAGAATCATATAATGCGCCTATATAAGTCTCATATGCCCATATCTGCAAGAGGGATTGCCATGGTTGAGAGAAGAGATGTCGAATTCCGTGCCGAAGGCGGCACCACGCTACGCGGCTGGTTGTTCGTACCGGAGGGCGCTGCCGGCGAGCGCCGGCCGGCCATCACCATGGCCCATGGCTATGCGGGCGTGAAAGAGCAGGGGATCGAGCCCTTTGCAAAGACGTTCGCGGATGCGGGCTTCGTCGTGCTGCTCCATGACCACCGCGGCTTCGGCGCGAGCGACGGCGAAATCCGGCACGATGTCGATCCCTGGCAGCAGATCGCAGACTGGCGCTACGCCATCTCCTATCTGGAAAGCTTGCCCGAAGTCGATCCCGAGCGAATCGGCCTGTGGGGCACCAGCTATGCCGGCGGCCATGCAATCGTGCTCGGCGCGACCGACCGGCGCCTCAAGGCGGTGGTATCGCAGGTCCCGACGATCAGCGGATTTGAGCAGGGGCTTCGGCGCATCGCGCCGGACGCGGTCGCCGGGGTCGAGGCGCTCTTCTCCGAAGATGAGCGTGGCCGCGCTCGTGGCGAGCCGCCACGTCGGCAGCTCATCGTCAGCAATGATATGAGCAAGCCCGCTTCCTATCGCGCCCGCGACGCCATCGACTTCTATCTGCAGAAGATCCCGGACGGCATCTGGGAGAACAATGTCACGATCCGCTCTACCCGGGCGGCGCGCATGTACGAGCCGGGCGCGTGGCTGCCGCGGATCTCGCCGACCCCGATCCTGCTCGTCGTGGCGCTGAACGACACCATCACGGTCACCGACCTTGCGCTCGCGGCCTATGAGCGTGCGCTTCAGCCCAAGAAACTGGTCACCATCCCGGGCGGCCATTTCGATCCTTATCTGAGCCAATTTCCCCGCTCCAGCGGCGCGGCCGTCGACTGGTTCCGCGAACATCTTGCCTGAGGAGAGCCCCATGACACATCTGAGCTATGACGCGAGCGGTCCGGTCGCCACGATCACGCTCCACAATCCGCCGCAGAACCGCCTCTCGGTCGAGATGCTTGACCAGCTCGCCGACGCGCTCGACGCGGTGGGGGCGAGCGAGGCGCGCGCGGTCATCCTTCGCGCCGAGGGTGCCGATTTCAGCTTCGGCGGTGACATCGTGCCTTGGCCGGCGATGACGGGCCGCCAGTTGCGCACCTTGTTCGAACGCTATCTCGCGACCTGCAACCAGTTCGAACGGCTTGCAATTCCGACGATCGCAGCTGTCCAAGGGCTCTGCTTTGGCGGCGGCCTCGAGCTCGCCCTCCGCGCCGACATCGTGATCGCCGGCGAGACCGCACGCTTCGGCCACCCCGAGCAGAGCATCGCGATCGTCACGCTGCTGGGTGGCATCCATCGTGTCGCCGAGCGCGTGGGGCGGTCCAAGGCGATGGAATGGGCGCTGACCTCCGAGCAGGTGCCCGCCGAGGTGATGGCGGCGCATGGTGTCATCAATCGGGTCGTTCCCGACGACCAGCTCGACGCCGAGGTACGGGCCTTCGCCGAGAAGGTCGCAAGCGGTCCGACCCGCGCCCATGCCGCGCACAAGGCGCTGCTGCGCGCCTGGGTGTCGGGCGGCACCGCGGTGGCCGACGAGGCGCTCATGGACATCGCCATGCCGCTCTTCGACACCGAAGACACGAGGATGGCGATCCCCGCTGCCGTCGAAGCGCTCGCACAGGGCAAGCCCCGGCCGCACTTCGCTTTCAAGGGGCGGTAATCATGGCCGGGGCGCGAGCTGCTTCCGGCCCCGACCCTGCCGCCTTCGAGAAGAGAACCGCAGAGTCGCTTGAGATGGGCGTTCGTGCGCTGTCCCGGTCAGAACGCCAATAAGGCGGACAACCGTACAGGGCTGATGTCAAAATAGCCCAAAGGCAGGCAGACCGCTTGCGGCCATTCGCAACCTGGTGGGACAGACGCTGGCGGCCTCGGGGCTTTGCCAGCGCCCACCCTTGTCCGGCGTGCTGAGCCTAGATGGCCTGGCCGCCGGACACTTCGATCCGCTGCGCGTTCACCCAGCGATTGTCCTCAGAGATGAGGCTGGCGATCATTGGCCCGATATCGTCCGGCAAGCCGACCCGGCCGAGCGCCGTCAGTTCGGCGAACTGCTGGTTGAGTTCGAGATTATCGCGCACAGCACCGCCGCCGAAATCGGTTTCGATTGCGCCCGGCGCCACCGCGTTGACCGCGATGCCTCGCCCGCCAAGTTCCTTGGCAAGGTAACGGGTGAGTACCTCGACCGCGCCCTTCACGGCCGCGTAAGCCGCATAGCCCGGATATGTGATGCGGGTGAGGCCCGTGGAGAGGTTCACGATCCGGCCGCCGTCCGCGAGCAGCGGCAGCAGCGCCTGGGTGAGAAAGAAGACGCCCTTGAAGTGCACATCGACCAGCCGGTCGAACTGCGCCTCGCGCGTTTCTGCGACCAGCGCATAGTCGCCATGGCCCGCATTGTTGACGAGGTGATCGAATGTATCGCGCCGCCAGGTGTCGGCGAGCGCCGCGCGCAGTCGATCCACGAAAGGTGCTATAGCCGCGATGTCGCCGGTGTCGAGCTGGAGCGCGGCCGCCTTGCGGCCCATTGCGCGGATCTCTGCGACGACCGCATCGGCCTCGTCAGATCGGCTGTGATAGGTGATGACGACGTCGCCTCCGCGGCGGGCGATGCTGAGTGCGGTGTTGCGGCCGAGACCGCGGCTGGCACCGGTAACGAGAGCAATCTTGGTCATGATGTCCTCCTGTTGGTTTTGTGGCCACTCCGATATGCCGCGCGGACGCCGGTGGTTGTTGCCGGGTCCTTGCTGTTCTTTGCCTAATCCTACAAAGTGCTGGCGCGGCGATCGCGAAGGCATAGAATCGCCTCATGATCAGCTTGCTCAGCGCCGTCAGCCGCTATGCGGATGCGCATGCCGATGCGAATGGGATCGCACGGACCCCGATCCCCGGCCTTTCGACCGTGCGCGCGAGCGCGCCGAGCGGGCTGCAGCACGACATCTCGCGGCCGCTGGTCTGTCTCGTCGTGCAGGGCAGCAAGCATGTCATGACGGGGACGCAGGGCTTCGCCTTCTCGGCCGGGGATTCGATGCTGATCACGGCCGATGTGCCGACCGTGAGCCGGATTACCCGAGCGAGCATCGCCGCGCCCTATTATTCGCTGGTGCTGGAGCTCGACCCGGCGGTGATCGCGGAGCTTGTGGCGGAGATGGACGCCGGCATGGTGATCGACCACGCGCCGATCCGGGTCGATCCGACCGATGCCGAGGTCGCCGATGCGGCGCAGCGGCTGATGCGGTTACTCGATCGTCCGGCCTCGATACCGGTGCTCCAGGCGCAGCTCGTACGGGAGATGCATTACTGGTTGTTGACGGGGCGGCACGGGACGGCGATCCGCCGTCTCGGCTGGCCCGACGGTCATGTCCGGCGCGTCGCCCGCGCCGTCGCCGTGCTGCGAGCCGAATATGCACAGCCGCTACCTGTCGAGCAGCTGGCGGCCGTGGCCGGCATGAGCCCGTCCTCCTTCCACCAGCATTTTCGTGCGGTGACCTCGCTGTCGCCTCTGCAATTCCAAAAGCATCTGCGGCTGATCGAGGCGCGCCGGCTGATGTTGTCGGAAGGAAAGAATTCGAGCGGCGCGGCCTTCGCGGTCGGCTATGAGAGCGTCTCTCAATTTACCCGGGAATATAACCGGATGTTCGGGCTGCCGCCGGTCAAGGATACGAAGGCGGCGCGTGGAAAAGCCCTCGCCGCTTGAAGCCACAAGGCTGGCGGCGGGTGGTCTTCGGCCAACCTAAGCCCAAGCGCTTCGCGAGATCGTCGTCGCAAAAATGAAAGAATGGCCGGTTAGGCGCGGATGCAGGAGCTGCAGGTCGCACACACTTGCCAGCGTGACACATGCGATTGCGGTTTCAGAAAAACATGCAACTGAGTAAGGACCGCAAGACACTCCGAAAGGCCGGCGGCATTGACGTGATTGCCCGCGAAGGTCGCCTCTTCGCTTACTCATCGGGGAATTTCGGCAAGGGCCTCGTCTTCGCCGGTGCAGACATCACCATCCTGTTCCTGTTGACCGATCTGCTGAAACTGTCCGCCACAGCAGCAGGCACGCTGATGCTGATGGCGCTCGCCGGAGATCTGATCTTCGACCTTCTGGCGGCGGTGCTCGTCATTCGCCTGCGACGATCCGGAAAGGGTTATCGCTGGCTGGTTGTGGCCGGCGCCATTCCGTGCGGCACCGCATTCGCCCTCCTCTACGCCATGCCCGCATTCGGAGCGCACCAGGGCTGGATGCTGGCCTGTGCCCTGCTGGTATTTCGCGGAGCCTATGCCGTAATCGACGTGCCGCACAACGCATTGATGGCGCAGATCACCAGCGACAGCCGCACGCGCGGCCGGGTTTCAGGTTACAGATTGCTCTTCAGCACTGCGAGCGCGCTCGTGATCGCCTCTGTGCTCACGCCGCTTGTGCAGCAGGCAGCGCGAGACCGGGCCTTCGACACGCTGACATCGACCGGGATCATCGCGGGCGCCCTGTTCGCGCTCACAATGGGGCTGTGCGCGCTGATGTCGAGCGGCGGTGCGCATTCGCGACCGGCGGGAGACGGCATCGCCATACCCCTGCGCGATCGTCTGGTGGTCGGGATGGCCGTGATCGCTGTAGTGACCGGGTTTGCGGTCCCGACCTTCGGGCGGATGATCCTTTATATCGGCACCTACGTGGTCGATCGTCCCGATCTGGTCGGCTCGCTTCTTCTCGCGCTGACCCTCGGCCAGTTCATCGGCGTTCTTGCGTGGACGTCGCTGACCGGTCGCTTCAACAAGAGCCAGCTCCTTGCCATGGGCCATGGCGTCAGCGCAGCGGGCATGATCCTCTTCGCCCTGTGCCTGCGCTGGCCAGATATATTGCCCGGCTGCGCCGTCCTGATCGGGATGGGCCTTGCCAGCGTGTTCATGCTGCCCTGGGGACTTTTGGCGGACACCGTGGACTTCGTGACATGGCGACACGGCCGGCGGTTCGAGACCGGGCTCTTCGCCTTCTACCTCGTGGTCGTCAAGGCGAGCGGCGCTGCCTCGACGGCGCTGATCGGCTGGTCGCTGGGGTGGCTCGGCTATGTCCCGGGCGAAGTTCAGGCAATGGCGGTGCGGGTCGGGATGCTGGGTCTCGGCCTTGGCCTGCCTATCGCAGGATGTCTTTCTGCGATCGTGCTTCTGCGACTGTTCGATATCGGGCATGCCCGCCATGCCGGGGTGCTTGCCGCACTGGCACGCAGGAGCGCGCGCCCGTCGCCCGGACGCCCAATGCTCCGGCTCAGTCGGGGGCTGAGCCGGTCTCCGGATTATATGCCGGATTGACGGGATCGAGCGGCGACGGATCAACCGTGGCCGGCGGGTTCGCGCTTTCCGCCCAGGCACGGCAGATCATGTCGCGCAGCATCGCCGCGCCCTTCGCGGTCTGTGAATAGACCAGTTCGCGCACATCCTTGTCAGCGTGGTTCGCGAAGCCGTCGCGCTTCTCGAGCGCGTAGACGGTCTCCATTTTCCCCCCCGCGTCGTCGAGAAATACGAGGACCGCATCGAACATGTCGCCGCTGCGGTGCGCGGGTGCGCCGATGCGCGGTGCGATGTCCTTCACCGACAGGCCGATCCCGTCGACGAAACCGCTCTCAAAGCGGCCATGGATGCTCCTGTCGCGCGTGTAGCCCTTCGGGTTGTCGCCCCGCCAACCGTCGCTGTTGACCGAATCGTGCAGCGGCTGCGAGCCGTCGCCAATATAGTGGCCGAGCCGGATCACCTGGAACGCACAGTGCTGTTCGGGGATCGAGGCGTCGCTGCCTTCCATCTGCGCCTTGCGCACGTAGCGCATGCACACGACGAGCCGGTCGTAGGCTTCGATCGCGGCATAGGGAAGCGTGCCCGTCCAGCGCACGTTGGTGCGCTGCGCGGTCTGCGGATCGCTGTCCTTGATCTTCTCGTAATGCTTGTAGAGGGCGAGCACGAACTCATAGCGTGAGCGCGGGATCGGTTTCACGAAGGTAAACTGCTCCCTGAACCAGCCATGATTGGGGTCCTCGTCGATCTTGGAGAAGTTTTCCGACGCCCCGCGCCAGCTGTCGGGCAGCGAGGCCGAGGCCGCGACATAGTCCGCGTACTTGCGCAGGAATACCGGACCGTCATCGGGAATGGCCTCGATCGCCGCGCGGTCGATCACCGCGTGGGCTGTGCCGCCCCATGCGTGCGCGGTCGTCGGGACGAGCGCGAGGACGGAAAACGGGGCGAGGGCGGCAAGCAGGAAATGGCGCATAGGATGCTCCGGAAGGTTGCTGTTCAGGGGTCGAGCGGATCACGCGGGTCGACACGCGCGGACCGGGGCGAGGGGTGAAACACCAGTTCCGTCGGCGAAATGCGCCGGCCGACCTGCCCGGGCTGGTAGCCAAGCTCGGCATCGTTGCGCTGTGCGAAGGCGGTGCTCCCGATATAGGCGCTCTGCGTCGGATTGCAGACGATCAGCGCGTCCCGGTCGAGTGGAGCGCCCATCATCATCAGCAGGCGCGTGGCGTTGCGCAGGTTGGTGGTGGTGTGCCGGGCATAGGGCTCGATCACGATGGCCTCGGCAGGAACGCCGTAGCGCTCGATCAGCACGTTGCGCATTTCCTCCGCTTCGGCAAAGCGCGTGGCACGCGGGTGCGCGCGGCCGCCGGTGACGATGATGAACGGAATGTCGCCCTCGGCAAAGCGATTGGCGGCGAGCCGGAGATGATATTTGCCCATCGGGCTGAGCGGCATGTCCGGGGTCTCGGGGCCGACGCCCGTGACGATCATCGCGGTGTAGCGCCAGCGCTTCCAGTCGATTCGCCGGGCGCGCTCGAAGGCGGGCGCGTTCAGACCACCGGTGAGCGGTTCGAAGCCGATCGGGTCGGTCCGGTCGTGGGTGTCGAGCAGCGCGAGCGCGAACTCGATGCTCGGGTCGAGCGCCTGTGCGGAGCCGGCGCGCGGCGTCTGCGCCAGCGCCAGCGCACCCTGCAGCCGTGCTTTTGCTTCCTGCGGGTCGAGCATGCCCGCGCCGTCGATCTGCGCGTAGCGAGGCACCGCGCCCAGCGCATAGCTGCTCACGATTGCGTTGATGCCCTGCACTTCGCGCGTGACCCCCGCGACCGCGCCATCGTCGGGCGCGGCACCCGGCACAACCGGTCCGATTGCTGCGGCGAGCGCGGTGGCTTCGGCGTCCGACCACATCATGGCCGCGGCCGTGCAGCCAGGGTCCTGCCCGCAGGCGGTGCGGCGCGCCTGTCGTTCGCTGAGGACACGTGTCGCATCGGGCTGTGCCGCCACAGCCTTGAGCGCGGATTTATCGCCGCTCAGCCTGTTCAGCAGCGGGAACAGCCGCTGCGAAAGCGTCTCGGTTGCCGTGTCCCGAGCCGCCCCGGCAAAGGCCGGGGCGGAGGAAAGCGACAGGGCGATTGCCGCGGCAAGCGGCGTGGCAATCCGCGCCATCCTGATCGTCATCACCAGGACTTGCTGATGACGAGGCGGAAGTTGCGGCCGAAGATCGGGCGGCCGTAGATCGCGGTGCTGCTGCCCTGGCCGTCCAATATGTCGGTACGCGTGTTGCCCTCGGTCAGGCCGTGCGCGTTAAACAGGTTGTCGCCGACGACCTGCAGCTGCCAGCTGTCACGACGCAGAGAGACGCCCGCACCGATCGTGCCGTAGGAGGGCAGCGCGGTGTTGTTGTAGAGATCGACGTAGCGCTTGCCCATATAGGTGTAGCGCCCATAGATCGACACATCGGTCCCCGCGGTCGTGAAGTCGAAGCTCGGGCGGATGTTTCCATACACCTTGGGCTGACGCACGATCTGGTTGCCCTCGACCTGCTCGGGATCGGCGCCCGTCGAGCTCTTGAAGTTCTTGTACTTCGGGTCGCTGACGGTCAGCGCACCGTTCAGGCTGAACCAGGGCGTGACCTGCCATGCGCCGTCGAACTCCACGCCCTTGACCTGCGCTTCGCCGATGAAGGGGACGGGGACGTCGTTGCGCCCGGTGAGTGGGTTATATGCCAGGAACGAGGCGTTGAGCGGGTCGAAGTTGGTGTAGAAGCCCGTGATGTAGAGGTAGGAACGGCCCGATGCCAGCTTCAGGCCCGCCTCGAACTGATCGGCCTTGGTCGTCAGGATCGTCGGGTTGATGGTCATCGAGGTCTGGACATTGGGCGGCGTCTCGAGGTGCGAGGCGCGGCCATAGACGCCGATATTGTCGCTGAAGTCGTAGTTCGCGCCCACGGTCCAGTTGGTGATGCTGGGTGAAAGCTCACGATTGACGATGACGCCGGTGAAGCCACGCGTGGTGTCGTCGGCGAGCGTCGTGCCGTCGCCCAGGTTGACCTGTTCGGTCACGGCCGCCCAGCCCTTGTAGCTGTAGCGCTCATGGCGGATGCCCGCGTCGATGCGCAGGCCCGGCACGACCTCCCAGGTGTCGTTTGCATAGAGCGCAAACATGGTCGCGTCCGAATCGCCCTTGTTGAGCGTCGCCGCATAGTTGAGCACGCCATTGTCGGTCACACGGCCCAGTTCGACGCCACCCGGCCCATAGGCAACGAGGTCGAGCGTGCGCGGCTTGCCCGCCACCTCAATCAGATAATTCTGGTAGATGGTGTTGCTGTCCTCGCCATAGGCGCTGGCATAGAGGCCCAGCTTGATATCATGGCTGCCGATGGCGGTGTCGAAGCGTTTGGCGACCGAGAAATCGCCCTGCGCCGAATAGAATTTGGAGTGGATGTCGCGGTACTGGCCCTGCATGACGAGGCCCGAGGCGGCATAGGGGTCATAGACGGTGTTGGTCCCCGCAAGCACATAGCCGAAGGAAGCGAGATTGCCGAAAGCCGCGGTCGAGCGCGCGAGATAGCCATTGGCGAAGGTCGTGGCATCGGCGGGGTTGGTGGTGGAGTAGAACGCCGTGAAATCGAGCTTGCCCTGCGTGTAGCCCGCCTTTGCGGACACCAGCCAGCCGTCGAAGTCGCCGTCATATTGCGCGCCGAAATTGACCATCTGCATGTGGCGGCCGTCGGACAGGTCGCTGTTGCGGCTCTGGATCTGGCCGGCGCCGTCGCGCCACTTGAGGTTGACGTTGCGCAGCGCGGGCGAGTTCATCGTGCCCTTGAAATAGTCGATATAGGGATCGAGCGAGACGCTGGGGTCGGTCGGATCGGCGATCGGGATCGGCAGGTAGAAGACGTTGTGATCGTTGACGTAGTTGACGTTCAGCCTGATCGAGCCGTTTTCGAGATCATGCTTGATATTGGCGCGGATCTGCCCGCCCTTGTCGTTCGCAAAGCCGTTGTCGCGATAGCCGTCATGATAGCGGAGGAAGCCGCCCACCGCATAATAGGTGTCCTTGCCGAGCGGGCCCGCCTGAAAGGCATCGAGACGGTACAGGCCCGTATCGCCAAGCGTCACCTGCGCCTTGCCGCGCGGGGTTTCGTCGCCCGTCACGGTGATGGCGTTGATGATCGCGCCGGAATAGCTGGCATAGACCGGCGCGGGGCCGCCGCGCACGACCTCGACGCGCTCGGTCATCAGGTCCTGCTTGAGGATGGCGTCGCCGCGGAAGAACACGCCGTCATTCTCGTGGAACAGCGGCAGGCCATTCTGCTGGAAGCTCACGAAACCACCGTCATTGGGCAGGCCACGGATGCGGTAGATGTTCTGCACCTCACCCCCCGTGATTTCGGTCTGGAAGCCCGGGAGCTGGCCGATCAGGTCCGCGAAGTTGACGGGGGCGATCTTCTCGACATCAGTCGGCGTGATCGTGTTGATCGCGTAGGACACGTCGAAGCGGCGCTGTGCGCGCGTCGAACCGGTGACGATGATGTCGCCAGCGGGCGCATCCGACTCTTCGATTTCGGTGCTCGGGGAGGGCGTGGCGGAGTTCGTCGACTGCGCATGGGCTGGCGTGACGAAGACGGAGCAAATGGCGGCAAGCGCCGTGCCGGTGGCGAGAACGGTTTTGAGCATGAGGCCCCTCACAGGATTGCAGGGCCGCCAGGGAGGCGACGCGCCGCCCCTGGCCTCACAATGTGACAAATTTAATTATTTTTGTTAAAATAATTAAATTTCGCTACGGCTTGTGCCTGGCCGCCTCGCCGGCAGAAGATCCGGAGCTCGCAGTGAATGTTCTGATGCTCGACAAGGACCAGCGTCGCGTCATCCAGGAGCTGCGCAAGGCCGGTCCGTGTTCGCGTTCCTCGCTTGCGGCGCGACTCGAGATCAGCGGCGCTGCGCTCACCAAGCTGTCGCGCGATCTGCTGGCGCTGGGCATTGTCGAGGAAGTTCCCGACACCGAGGTGCATGGGCGGGGTCGTCCGGCAATTCCGTTACGCATCGCCCCCGGGGGCGGCTACGCGATCGGCGCCACGGTGCACAAGGGAATGCTCGACATCGCACTCGTCGATTTTGCCGGATCCACGATCGCCACGCATCGGGAGACGATGGAGCCGATCGAGCCGAACGAGTTCGCGCAAAAGGTGCGCCATATCACGCACGATCTCGTGGATCGCCATCACCTGCTGGGGCAGCGCATGCTCGGCATCGGCGTGGCGGTGCCCGGCCCCTCCTTTTCGCCCGAGGGCGATCGCTGGAGCGTGGTCGAGGTCATGCCGAACTGGCGCGGAACGCCGCTGCGCGAGATCATGACCGCCGAGCTGGGATGGCCGCTGTGGATCGAGAACGACGCCAATTCCGCGGCGATCGCCGAATTCTATCTCGGCGGCCTCATGCAGCAATTCTCGACCGTGGTCGTCCTGCTTCTGGGCTACGGCATCGGCGCGGGCGTCATCGTCGACGGCCGGCTCGTGCGCGGGCAGTTTGGCGTGGCCGGAGAAATCGGTTGCCTGTTTCCCGGTGACCGTCCGCGGCCCAGTCCGCTCGATCTCCTCTCCACGCTGCGCGCGCGCGGCTGCCAAGTCTCCTCGGTCGCAGAGATCGATCCTGCCGCCGGCAACCAGCGCGCTACAATCGAGCTATGGATGGACCGTGCCGGGCAGCAGCTCGAAGTTGTCTGCAACACCGCCTTTGCCTGGCTGGACCCCGGCGCAATCGTGCTGGCGGGCACGCTTTCCGGCGAGATCCTGCAAGGCCTGGCCGATCGGCTTCACCGTGCCGACCTGGTCACGACGATTTGCGATCGCCGGCCCCCTGTCCAGGTATCGAACTTGCGCGGCTCGCCGATAACGCTCGGGGCCGCTCTGCTGCCGATCCATGCCGTCTCTGCCGAAGCTGATTTTTTTGCGAGTATTTTGGCGATCTCAGCATGCCTCACTAGGACCGTCTAGTCGACGGGGGCGCTTGCGATAATTCCCAGAACTCATGAACATGGCGTAATCGCGGGAGCGGTTGCTTCGAGCCATGACGAGATGGGCGCGGGGGACTGTTCCCCGATAAGATGGAGGTGCGGGCTCACGACTGGTGGCCTGTGCCACCCGATAAACAAGAAAATGCTGTTCCGCAGGAGCTGAATTTCTATGTACCACCGGATCTCTGCCCTCGGGGTCAATGGCGGCTTCCTCGCAATGACGACCTTGTTTTTCGCCTGGGGCTTCATCAGTGCGAACAACGATCCGCTGATAGTGGCCCTCCGGGCTGCGTATGGGCTGAACTACACCGAGGCCCTGCTGATCCAGATCGTGTTCTTCATCACATCGGGGCTTATCGCTTTGCCCGCCGCGGCACTTGTTGAACGCGTCGGCCCCATGGCGTCGATCACCGTTTCGCTCGCGCTAATGGCAGTTGGCTGCCTGGCTGTCGCGTTCGTGGTCCGCCTGGAGGCCTATGCACTCATCCTGTGCGCGCTGTTCGTGCTGGCAGCCGGAATAACGTCTTTGCAGGTAGCCGCCAATCCGCTTGCAGCCGCATTGGGACCGTCCGAAGCCAGCCATTTTAGACTCAATTTAGCCCAGGCCTTGAATTCGATAGGCGTCGTCATTGGCGTTCATTTCGGCTCATTCGCCATGCTCTCGCCTGACGCCGATCCACAGCATCACGGGGAAACGGCAACCATGCTTGCAGGCGTTTCACGCGCCTATCTGTTTTTGGCTCTCGCGCTTACGGTGCTGTTAGCATTTATTTTTTCGCTCAGGCGCTCGATTGGGCGGCAGCTACCGAAAGGAGGCGAGGGGCCCTCGGCGTCGATCTTGACCGCATTCCGATCGCCATGGGTGCTCGCTGGAGCGCTCGCCATCGGCCTTTATGTCGGAGCCGAAGTCGCGATCGGCAGTATCATGATCAATTTCCTGCACCAGGCCGAAACGATGAACCTGCCTTTTGAAACGGGTGGGCGTTATCTGGCAAATTTCTACTGGGGCGGCGCACTTGTCGGCCGGATCGTCGGCAGCCTCCTGTTGATCAGGTTTTCGGCAGCCCGCCTGCTCGCCAATTGCGCCTTCTGCGCCACGGCGCTCTGCCTGACCGTGTTCATGACGACAGGCCCCATAGCCGGCATGGCGGCTCTATCGGTCGGACTGTTCAATTCGATCATGTTCCCGACGATCTTTTCGCTGACGCTCCAGCGAGCAAAGGTTCCGTCTTCAGGTGCGTCCGGAATTCTCTGCCTTGCCATTACGGGGGGCGCGTTCATGCCATTTCTGGTCGGGAGAGTGGCGGACGAATTCTCGCTGTCGGCCGCATTTGTCATTCCTGCTGTGGCTTACGCAATCATCCTCATCTTCGGCCTGATAAGTCAGCACGACCGAAAGCCCATTTTTGCATCCGCAGATCGCTCCCTTTGAACTAGGCGCCATGAACGGCGGTGGAAGCCCGTTCGACAAGCGAAAACGGCAGATATTCGAGACGATGGTCGGTCGTTTCCCCGATCATCGATTGCTCAGCGATCATCTCTACGGCGCGGAAGGCCATTTCCTGGATAGGCTGATGGATCGTGGTGAGTGGAGGCCATATGAGAGCTGATACCGGAGTATCGTCAAAACCCGCGATCGAGATGTCTTTCGGAACCGAGAGTCCGAGCTGATGCACGGCGAAGGAGACGCCAACGGCCATATCGTCGTTGGCGCAGATGATCGCCGTTGGACGAGGCGCCTCGTCAAGCATACCGGGCAGGAGCTCGGTGCCTGATCGGAAGGTGAAATTTCCGCGTCGCGAAACGATCGAATCTTCATCAAGTCCGCGCGCTGCCAAAGCCCTTAGTGCGCCGGAAAAGCGCCTCTCGGCGGATAGGTGGTCGACAAACCCCTTGATGAAGCCGATGCGACGGTGCCCGAGATCGAGCAAGTAGGACATCAGGGCGAAGCCGGCCGCTTCGTCATCCATGCTCACTCCGGAAGCATGCAGCGGAGCTTCCAGGCCGGGCGAGATCGTCACCACGACGCAATTCTTCTTTTGCAGCCCGTTTATGAGCCCAACATTGTCCGAGAACGGAGGCGTCAAAACAACGCCGCCAGCACGGCTTCCTTCGACCAGTTGCATGATCGCCGCATCAGGATCGTGCCCGTCCTGGACCACAACATGTCTCACAAAATCGAAGCCCTTCAGCGCACACGCTCTGAGTGCCCCGATCTCCAAGGCAGAAGCGTAGAAGGAGTTCGGCTCCTGATCGACGTCCGAGCTGCAGATCAACAAGATTGACCTTTGCCCTCCGCCCGCCAGGGCGCGCGCCTGGACATTGACCTCATATCCAAGTTCAGCGACAGCCTTGAGCACCTTGTCGCGTGCTCGCTTGCTGACATTCGGACCGTCGTTCAGTACCCGCGAGACGGTGACCCGCGCCATGCCGGAAAGCTTTGCAACGTCATCGATCGTGGGTTTTCGGGAAGTCAGAATAAACTCCTTCCTAGGATCGTCTGACTTTTCTTCGCTGCTTATCGCCCTGCTCCTCTCTCATCAATCACCAACACCATTGTCCCCATCGCGGCGGGGCGTGCTCCGTTCCGGGATTCCCGCGCCAATCCGCAGCAGTTGACATCCAGCATCATAACCGAATATGGAAGCGCTTCCAATTGAAAAAATATTACAGCGGGTGAGGAAATTGGCTAGCCGAATCGGTCTGTGCGTCCGTGCAATCACGCGCCGCCAGGGGACCTTCCGAAATGCACTTCTGATAGCCGCCGCGATCGGCGTGTCGACTTCGGCGAATGCGGAGGGCTTCCTTCGCGCCGACGGAACCGAGATCGTCGATGGCACCGGCAAGCCGTTCCGGATCCGCAGCATGGGGATTGGCGGCTGGATGCTGCAGGAAGGCTACATGCTCGGTTCCGGGGGGCTCCAGCAGCATGTCATGCGGCAGAAGATGGCGGATCTCATCGGCGAAGAGGATACCGCGAAGTTCTACCAGCTTTGGCTCGACAATTTTCTCGCCAAGGCTGACATCGATGCCCTTGCCGGCTGGGGCTTCAACGCGGTCCGCGTCGCGCTCCACTACGAGCAGTTCACGCCGCCCGTCGAGAAGGAAGCCAGGACTGGCGCGCAGACCTGGAACCCCGACGGCTTCGCGAGGCTGGACCGATTGGTCGAGTGGAGCAGGGCTAACGGAATCTACGTGATCCTGGACATGCATGCCGCTCCCGGCGGGCAGGGCAATGACCTTCCAATCGCAGACCGTGATCCGAGCAAGCCGTCGCTGTGGCAAAGCAGGGCCAATCAGGACAAGCTTGTGGCGCTGTGGCTGGAAATCGCCAAGCGCTATCGCCACGAACCGACAGTCGGTGGCTACGATCTCATCAACGAGCCGAACTGGGACTTCTCCAATTCGGGCAACCCCAACGGATGCAAGGAAACCGACAATAGCCAGGTCGAAGCTCTCCAGAAGCGCATCGCGCACGCAATCCGTACTGTCGATTCAAACCATCTGATCTTTGTCGAGGGCAACTGCTGGGGCGGCAATTACGCCGGGATGAAGCTCGATTGGGACAGCAATCTTGCAATCAGCTTCCACCGGTACTGGAACTATACTTCGGTCGATACGATCCAGACGTTTCTCGATCTGCGCGAAAAATTCCGGAAGCCGCTCTGGATGGGAGAGTCCGGCGAGAATTCGAACGACTGGTTTGCAAAGACCATTCGTCTGCTCGAGGCGAACGACATCGGGTGGTCGTGGTGGCCGATCAAGAAGTTCGGATACAGCAATCCGATGGAAATCAAGCCCAATCCGGGTGTCGCGAAGGTCACGAAATTCTGGATTGGCGAAGGGCCGCGGCCGTCTGAGTCCGAGGCCAGGACGGCGCTCATGCAACTGGCAGGGCATGACGTGCGGTTCGAGAACAATGAGGTCCATCCCGATGTGATCGACGCGCTTCTACGTCAGCCATTCTCGGGCGGGACGCGGCCGTTCCGCGAACATATCGTGGGGCCGGAGGGGCTCACGATCCCCGCGGTTCACTACGACATCGGCGAGAACGGGGTCGCCTATTTCGATGCCGCAAGCGCCGATTATCACAGTTCGGACGGTGGACCGTGGGTCAAGCCGAACAGCGGGCTGACATACCGCAACGATGGTGTCGACATATCTGGCGCGGCCGGGGCGTATTTCATCACCGACATCAAGTCCGGAGAGTGGTGGCGATACACGATTACGGCAGCTGAGGCTGGCTTGTATGACGTCGGATTCAAGTTCGCCAACAATCACGCCGGCCGGATCTCGCTCAACGTGAACGGCAAGAATTTTTCCGGGGCGAGCAAATTTTCGCGAATTCCATTCCTGCCGGGACGCAACACCATAGTCGTGCGGGCACAGACCGCCGGAATGGAACTTGCGGATATTACAATTTCCAGAAGCCAATAATTCAAAACTAAAAAATCAGAGGGGGGAGATAGCGTGAATATACATAGAAAATTATTTTCGGGTGGCGTCTCGGCCATCGCAATCTGCGCGGGGGTTCTTGGTTTTGCGGGATCGGCAACAGCGCAGTCCAGCGCGCCGGAAAGCCCAGAACAGAGCATGGCCTCCGAGGGCGAACCCTCGGATGGCGAGATTGTCGTCACGGGTATCAGGGCCAGCCTTCAGCGCTCAATGGACATCAAGCGTGATGGTCAGGGCGTCGTCGATGCCATTTCGGCGGAAGACATCGGCAAGTTCCCCGATACCAATCTCGCCGAATCCCTCCAGCGCATCACGGGCGTTTCCATCGATCGCCAAAACGGCGAAGGTGCGTTCGTGACGGTTCGGGGCTTCGGCCCCGAATTCAATCTCGTCACGCTAAACGGCAGGCAGATGCCAACCAGCAGCCTCGGCGATGGCGGTAGCGCGCCTTCAAGCCGCTCCTTCGACTTCGGCAATCTGGCATCCGAAGGTGTGTCGGGAGTTGAGGTCTACAAGACCGGCCGCGCTACTGTCGCATCGGGCGGTATTGGATCGACCATCAACATCCTGACGCCGCGTCCGCTGGACAAGCCGGGTCTCTACGGGAGTCTCGGGTTCAAGGGTGTCTATGACACGTCGCAGAATGGCGACACCGACATCACGCCCGAAATTTCCGGCATCGTCAGCAAAACCTTCGCAGACGACCGGATCGGCATCCTCCTTGCGGCTTCCTACCAGAAGCGCAAGGCCGGCAACAACAGCGCCAGTGTCGGCTGGCGCGACGGCTATCGGGGAGACGAGAACAACTGGGGCTCACTGGCGATGCCTGGTGATCCGCGTTACGCCAACATCACCAATCGGCCGGAGGCGACGGATGTTTATCAGGTTCCGCAGAGCGCCGCATATGACATCGTAGATGTCGACCGCGAACGCATCAACGGCCAGGCGGTGCTACAATTCCGGCCATTCGACAGTCTGACCGTTACCGGCGACTTTTTCTATTCGCGAAACAAGGTCGAGATCTCGTCGGCGTCCGGCGGCGTCTGGTTCAATCACAACGATACATCGTCCGCCTGGACCGATGGTCCCGTCGCCGGTCCGATCTTCTACAGCGAAAACTTCCTTGCTCGTGAAGCAAAGGATACGGCGTTCACCGGCGTGCTGACCGCCAACGCCACCGAAAACATATCGTTCGGCTTCAATACCGCATGGAAACCGACGGAGCGGCTGTCCCTCGAGCTCGATCTTCATCACTCGACCGCGGAATCGAAGCCGACGAACAAATACGGCACGCAAGTCGCCGTGGCCGCATCTATTTTCGGTGTGGCCAACCAGACCGTCAACTTCGACAACGACCTGCCGCTCATTTCGATCAACCTCGGTCCCGGTCTGAGCTACACGGATCCTGCGCTGGTCACGCCAACGGGCAATGCATTCCGCAACGCCTATTTCCACGACCGCATCAACCAGGCGCAGCTGAAGGGCAATTACGAGTTCGACGAGGGCTTCCTCGACAGCCTCGATTTCGGCGTGTCCTATGTGGACAACAAGGTGCGATCGGCATTTGGTGTTATCCAGAACAATACCTGGGGTGGCGCCGGTCCGGCTTCCGACATCCCTGACGACGTGTTCTCGCTGGTCGACATCTCGAATGCATTTCCGGGCGTGAGCGGGAACAACAGTCCGGACAGGATCCAGCAGATCATCCGCTTCGACTTCCCACGTTTCGTCTCACTTATCGATGACCTGTACAATGCCTGCGGGGGCACCGGTTCGTGCCTGGCAGAATATACTACCGACCGACGCATCCGCGAAAAGACCATTGCGCCCTACGTACAGCTGAACTCCGAGTTCGACATGTTCTCGCGTCCGGCACACATTACCGCCGGCGTGCGGTACGAGAGGACGACCATCGACTCGAGCGCGCTCGTCCCGGTTCCGACTTCCACGGCATGGGTTGCGGCGAATGAATTCGCCATCAACTTCGGGCCGGACAGCGAATTCACCACGCTCAAGGGCGACTATGAGCATTGGCTGCCCGCCATCGATTTCGACTTCCGGCCGATCGAGGATGTCGTGCTGCGCGCGTCCGTCAGCAAGACGATTACCCGGCCTGACTATGCCAGTATGCAGGGCGGGCTGACGCTCGGCCAGCAATTCAGTATCAATGGCGGGTCTGGCAGCCAGGGCAACCCCGGCCTACTTCCCTTTTCGTCAAAGAACCTGGATCTGTCGGCCGAATGGTATTACGGAAATGCCAGCTACATTTCGGCCGGGTTCTTCCTGAAAAAGGTGAAGAACTTCATCGCGAGCGACCGTGTCGAAACGACCGCATTCGGACTCGTGAACCCGGGAAGCGGCCCTCGCTACGATGCCGCGGTCGCTGCCTTGGGACCGAATGCCCCGGCTGTCGACATCCGGCAGTTCATTTTCGACAACTATCCTGGCTCCGTGGTGATCACAGGCACCGACGCGATCGGATACACGACCGGGCAGATCCTGGGCCTGCCTGAAGACGATCCGCTGGTCTTGCGCATCAATACCCCCGTGAACAGCGATCAAACGGCCTCGCTGCATGGCTTCGAGTTCGCGATCCAGCACAATTTCTGGGACACGGGCCTCGGGGTTATCCTTAACTATACGCTGGTCGATGGTGACGCGACCTATGACAACACCCAGCCTTCAACCGTTACGCAGTTTGCGCTGACGGGCCTGAGCGACAGCGCCAATGCCGTTCTGTTCTACGACAAGGAAGGCATTCAGGCACGCGTCGCTTATAACTGGCGTGCCGAATTCCTCACCGGAGCCGGTGCCAATCCAACCTATGTCGAGGACTATGGACAGGTCGATGCCAGTGCCAGCTGGGAGTTCAAGCCGGGGCTGACCGTGTTCGTCGAAGGCATAAACCTCACCGGGTCCGGTCGACGGCTGCATCAGCGGTCAGAGCGCAATGTCACGTTCGTGTCACCAGGCTTCGCCCGGTACGCCGCTGGTTTACGGTTCTCGTTCTAACCGTCGATCAGAGAATTGTTGGGGAGCTGTTTCAGGATGGCTCCCCAACCACGTGAGCATCCAGTTCTGAATGGTTCAGCGTGCTCGACTGATATGTCCACCAAGCCGCGATTGACACGATCTTTTCGGGCGGCAACTGTCTGCGTTTGTTAATCGGGATACGCCCGGGCCTGATGAGGGAAGTAGCGGCACGCCATGTCCAAACACGAAATTCTGACCGCCGAAGATCATGGAAACCTCGCGGTCGCCACGCGCAAAAGCGCGGAATTCGGGGATGATGCGATGTGCTGCATGATCGTGCCGGACGAGTTCCGGAATGTGCAGAATGAGTTCCCGATACTTTTCAGGCTCAGCCTCGAACGCGACAGCTTTGCGGCCTTCGCCCTGTTCGGCTTCGAGGACGGCGAGAACCTCTTTCTCTCCGACGCGGGCTGGGACGCAATCTATTGCCCTTTGGTCCTGGACACGAAACCGTTTCTGGTCGGACGGTCAGCCGATCCGGCCGGCCAAAGCCAGGTCCATATCGACATGGCGAGCCCCCGCCTTGCGAAGAATGCAGGGGAGCGGCTTTTTGGCGATGGCGGAAGGCCGACGCCATATCTCGACGGGATCGCCGGGAAGCTTGGCGCACTGGACGCCGGATACCGGGCATCGGGCGCGTTTTTCGATGCGCTTCGCAGGCACGATCTGCTCGAGCCTCTGGCGATCGAAGTCACCCTTTCCGACGGCACCACCAACCGGCTGGTGGGTTTCCATGTCATCGCCGAGGAAAAACTGCGGTCGCTCGACGACGATGATCTGGCCGAACTCCATCGTGGCGATCACCTCATGCCGATCTATATGGCCATGGCGTCTCTTTCAAACATACGTCGCCTGATAGAGCGAAAGAACGCCCGTCTGGCGGGCGAGTGATTGAGCGAACGCCATGCGCCCGCCATCGGTCGAAGAAGTAGAAGTTGATGGCCCCGAAGCGCTCGATGAGCGGCTGAAGACCGCGTCCGCGCCATTCGTCGTACGTGGACTGGTTTCCGACTGGCCGCTGGTTGAAGCGGGAAAACAGAGCGCAAAGCATGCGCGGGATTATCTGCTGAATCGGCGGCGCGATCGAAAATTCACCGTCTCGGTCGCTCCCGCGAGCGGGGACGACCGGCTTTTCTACGACAGTGAAATGCAGATGAATTTCCGGAGCTACCGTGTGCGGCTTCCTGAAATCTTCGCCCAAATTGACCTTGTCGAGGGCCGCGCCGACGCCCCGCTTGTATATCTGGGTTCGATCGACATGCAGGAATTCTTCGAAGGTTTGTACGAAGAAAACCATGTCGATCTGGGAGAAAGGAACTGCCTTTCGAACATTTGGATGGGCAATCGCACGCGCATTTCGGCGCATAACGACTTGCCGGACAATCTGGCCTGTGTTGCCTTGGGTAGACGGCGCTTCACGCTCTTTCCCCGCGAGCAGTTCAGGAACCTGTATCTGGGGCCGATGGACAATACCCCGGCCGGCCGCGTCATCAGCATGGTGGATTTCAAGAACCCGGATTTCGAGCGCTTTCCGCTGTTTCGCGACGCTATGCAACATGCCGTAGGCGCTGAGCTGGAACCGGGTGATGCGCTCTATATTCCGGCGCTGTGGTGGCATCACGTCGAATCCCTCGACGATTTCAATATCCTCGTCAATTTCTGGTGGCGCCAAACCCCGAACTGGATGGGGCAGCCACAAGACGCGCTCAACCTTGCCTTGATGGCAATCAGGGATCTTCCGGAGGACGAACGGCGGCACTGGAAAGAAATGTTCGATTATTATGTTTTCAATTTCGACGCATCCTCGACGAAGCACATTCCCGAAAGCGCACGAAGCATTCTTGCTCCGCTAACACCCGAAACTGCCGGCAGGATCAGGGCATTCTTGCTCCGGCAGCTAAGCCAGTAGCCGCGCTGTCAGCGGAACACAGGACAAGAGTACTGCCCCTCAGTTCGGACAGGTTGGATTGTCGCCCACCGCTTCCACGCGTGCGGAAAGCAGTGTGGCACCAAAACCGTTTCCAGCTTCAATTTGCAGTGCGTTGCCTAGCTGCGAGAAATCGACACCGGTGTCCGCGAAACAGCGCAGAGGTATGCGAAATGTGGTCATCTGACCTAGTGGCGCTGCGTTGACCAACGCGCTTACGTCGAACGACCTGAAGCCCATCGCAACCTTCACGGGTGCATTGCCTCGCGAATCGATCCTCCAGTCGAGCCTGAGGGCAAAGGCGTTGTTGAGCTGGCGCGACAGGTCAGCTGGCGGCCCATCGATGCTGAACAGCCCTTCGCCGGTCCATGCTATCTTCTTGCCATCTTCCTGCGCCTTTACATCGACCGACCGGACCGAGACGAACTGGTTCGGACTCTGTGTCGGCGCCGAGCCGGCGCGACGGGATCCGCCTGCATCGGCGACATTCATTTGCCACGGCGACTGGGCGCGACCCGCGGAGAAGAAATTCTCGACATTGAGGGCCGCGGCAACATCGATGCCGGGGTCCTCCGCCAATGCGCCGAGCGCATGCGGCGCGGCATAGCTCAGTCCGTAGCCGACAGGAAAGAGCGGATCGGTCACCGGGGACTTCGCGTCCTTCGGCCAGGCGAAGGACAGCCGTCCGGAAAAATCCCGGATCGTCGTGCCATCTTTGCCGGCGACCAGAACGTCGGCGACACCTTTACCCTGCGTTCCGGGCAACCAGGCTGCGACGAAGGCGTCAGCGGCGTTGATTTCCGGACTGGTAAACATGGGGCGACCCGAGAGGAACAGCGCGACGACTGGAATTCCCCGCGACTTCAATTTCCGGATCAATGCCAGGTCCGTCGCGTCCGTCGGCTGGTACGCCAGGGTCGGCACGTCGCCCTGGAACTCCGCATAGGGCCGCTCGCCGAAGACGACGACGGCGACGTCGGGTTTTTCCGTGTAGTCGCCGGAAGGAAGTATCGATGCGCTGCCGCCGGCCTTGGCGACTGCGTCGGAAATGGCGCGGCCGATGGTCTGTCCATTCGTGAAGTCCGCGGCAGTCACATCGGTCCCTTGCCAGCTGATGGTCCAGCCACCCGATTGCATCGCGATGTCGTCCGCCGCCGGACCTGCGACAAGCACCTTCGCACCGGGCTTGATCGGCAGCACGTTTCGGTTGTTCTTCAGAAGAACCAGTGATTTCGCCACGGCTTCGCGCGCAAGCGCCAGATGGGCCTCGGCACCGATGGCGGCATAATCGCGGCGAGGTTTCGCCTGTGTATCGAACAGGCCCAGCTTGAATTTGACCCTCAGGATACGTCTCACGGCATCATCGAGACGCGCGGCGGAAATTGTGCGGTCCCGCGCTTGTTTCAATGTGTTCTCGTACAAGCCTTTCCAACTGTCCGGAGCCATGAACATATCCAGGCCGGCGTTGATGGCGATGGGACAACTGGTCACGATACAGCCCGCAACCTGGCCATGGCCGTTCCAGTCACCGACAACGAAGCCGTCAAAGCCCATGCGGCCTTTCAGAATATCGGTCAGCAGGGTCCGGTTGCCGTGGATCTTCACCCCGTTCCAGCTCGAAAAGCTGGCCATGACCGTTAGCGCACCTGCATCGATCGCGCCCGGATAGCCTTGAGCGTGGATCGCTACGAGTTCGCGTTCCGGTATCCGCGCGTCGCCCTGATCCCTGCCGTCCTTCGTCCCCCCGTCAGCGAGAAAATGTTTCGCCGTTGCCGCCACCTTGTCCGGGGCGATTTCCTGACCCGCCGACAGGCGCCCTTGCAATCCCTCGACCATTGCCTTGCCATAGGCGACGATGATCGATGGATCGGATGAATAGCCTTCATAGGATCGGCCCCAGCGCGTATCCTGCGGAACAGCCAGGGTGGGGGCGAACGTCCATTCGATGCCGCTGCCCGCGATTTCGGCCGCGGTAGCCGCCCCGATCCGGCGAATGAGATCTGGATCTCTCGCTGCGCCGAGCCCCACATTGTGGGGGAAGATGGTCGCGTTCGGGATGTTGTTGTGGCCGTGAACGGCATCCACCCCGAAAATGATCGGAACGGCAACGCCGTTCGGCGCCGATTTCAATGAAGCCGCACGAAATTCGCCAACGAGCCGGTCCCAATCGGCGGCGCTTGCCCTCTCATTCCCCAATGGGCCGCTGTTGCCCCCCGCCAAAATGGATCCCAAGGGATAGGTTGCGAGATCCGCGGGCGTGATGGTGCTGATATCGGCCTGGACAAGCTGCCCGACCTTTTGTTCGATTGTCATGCGCGCAAGCAACTTGTCGATCCTGGCTTCGGTTTCAGCATCGGACATTGCCGCAGGGCTCTGCGCGGCCGGCCAGTTTTCCGGATGAGCGATAGCTTCGGAATCCACCTGGTCACTCGGTTTTGACTGGGCGGCGACTTCAGTATTGAATACACAACCTCCAATAATGGCTGCGCTCATAAGCAATATTGCCTGAACTTTCATCGCAATCCTCTTTTTACGGACCGACAATCGTTCTGACGATGCCGCCTTATATGAGCTTCATTATCTTGAGTATTATTTTAGGAATCAGGTGTATTGGGGATCTTTTGCGCCGCAGTAGCGCGCCACATAGTCATGATGCTGCGGCAGTTGAGCTGCCGTGCGGGCGACGCCTTCACGTAACGTGCCCAGTAGCTTGTCCAGATCATGATCGGACAGCTTCTCGGCAATCGGGTGATAGCTTTGGGGGTCGATCCCCTGCCCCATCATCACCTGCACCCAACTGTTTTCGGCGAACAATTCCTCATTCTTGCGGAAGGTGCGGCCCGTTTCGCGGAACAGTTCGATCTTCTGCTGCAGGCTGTCGGGGATCGGCATGGCCGCGACATGGCGCCAGAAGGGACTGTCGCGGCGCTCGGTCGCCTTATAGTGCAGGATCACGAAGTCGCGGATCTGCTCGATATCCTGCCGCTGCTGCTCGTTGAACTCGATCGCGTCGCGCTCGCTGACCCGGCCGTTCGGCATCAGGCGGATGAAGCGCAGCACCGCGCGCTGGATCAGGTGGACGGTGGTCGCCTCGAGCGGCTCGACAAAGCCCCCCGCGAGGCCGACCGCGACGCAGTTGCGGAACCATTGCTTGCGCCGCACCCCGCCCTTGAA